>JACRCA010000108.1 GCA_016234425.1 Deltaproteobacteria bacterium
GAGGTCGCTCATTTGAAACCCCAATGGTTAAAGGATATTTATTATTCCTCCATTGCCCGCCTTACAGTCCTAAACTATTTCTGGCGTAGAGCCTTTCCCAAAATCCCCGAATTTGGACGAATCATCCTGCATTTGGGCTGTGGGGAGAATTATATTGCTAAACCGGGCTTTGTGAACATCGATGGAAATCTTTTCCGCCGCAAAGATCTTTGGTTGGACATTACTCTCGGCCTACCTTTTCCTGAGGAGAGCATCGATGCCATATTTGCCAGCCATGTTCTGGAGCATTTGAAAGAAAAGCAGGTGCGCCGTGTCCTGGCAGAGGCCTATCGAGTTCTGAAGCCAGGAGGCGTCGTTCGCTTCATAACCCCAGATTTGGGCAGAGCCATCGAGGCCTACGTAAGCGGGGATCTTACATTTTTTAGTGAATGGCCTGACCAGCGAAAATCCATCGGAGGAAGGTTTAACAATCATTTATTATGTAGGGACCAACACCGCCTGATGTTTGATTTCAGCTTTTTTAGGGAATTGCTCGAGGATGCCGGTTTCGAGAACTGCCGCGAGGTGGAGGCCTGGAAGTCAAAAATTTTTGAAATTTCGGAGCTGGAAGAGATTCAGGGGAAAGATTCTGATTACTGCCGATCATTATTCGTGGAGGCTTTTAAAATCAAGAGATGAAAATTTCTGTTATCACGGCTGTTCTTAACAGCCAAAAAACCATCCGGGATGCAATTGAGAGTGTCCTAAATCAGGATTACAAGAATGTGGAACACATCATCATTGACGGGGGTTCAACGGATGGGACCCTGGAGGTGATCGAAGAATACAGAGGGCAGATCGCCAGGATGATCTCAGAACCAGACTGGGGTGTATACGAGGCTTTGAATAAAGGGATTCGGCTATCCACTGGGAAGGTAATCGGAATTCTGCATGGGGATGATTTTTATGCCCATAGCAGAGTTTTAAGAAGGGTCGTGGAAGGCTTTGAAAAACAGAACAGGGACAGCTGTTATGGAGATTTGCAGTATGTAGACAAGAAGGACGTACATAAAGTCCTTCGCCACTGGAAGTCCGCCCCATATACTCAGGGAAAATTCAAATCTGGATGGATGCCTCCCCACCCGACCTTTTTTGTGAAAAGAAGGATATATGAAAAATATGGTCTTTTCAATGAAAAGTTTAGAATTGCCGGGGACTATGAATTGATGCTCCGCTTTCTGGAAAGATATAGAATTTCCACTTTTTATATTCCTGAGGTTCTCGTGAAGATGCGGTGGGGAGGAATCAGTAACGGAAGTGTCAAAAATCTATTTATCAAAAGCTATGAGGATTACAAAGCTTGGGAAATAAACCACCTCAAGGGTAATCTATTGATTATTTTCCTTAAAAACTTGTCCAAAGTTCCTCAGCTTCTGCGAAGGGCGTAGGAGAAGGAGAAATGTTAAAATTTTTGATCCTTTTTACGATCGGATTGGCTTCTACCCTCCTCCTCACTCCCCTGATGAAGATGGCCGCCGTTAAATTGCGGGCTTTTGATTATCCGGGTGAGCGAAAGGTACACCTTCGCCCCATTCCCAAGTTGGGCGGAATTGCGATTTTCGTCTCCTTTAACCTAATCCTAATCGTATCGTGCAAGCTTGATTTTTTCTATTTCCCTCCCCAATTCCTCAAGGAGATAAGCTATGGGTGGCTACTGGTAGCCTCCCTCCTCGTTTTCGCGATGGGGTTGGTCGATGACTTCCGCAGTTTAGCTCCCAGTCTTAAGTTATTCCTGCAGATTATCGCCGGACTCATCGTTTCCTTTACTTCGTACAGGATTGAGGGGATCACCTTCCCCTTTGGAACTCTCCATCTGGGGATTTGGTCGATTCCGGCAACAGTTCTTTGGGTGGTAGCGATTACAAACGCCCTTAACCTTTTCGACGGGTTAGATGGGCTGGCTACCGGGACTGTCTTCATTGCCTCCCTCTGCATATTTGGTATTGCCCTGCTCAATGAGAATATTGGATCGGCCCTCATTTCCATCATCTTGGCGGGCACCACTTTGGGATTTCTGAAATATAATTTTTATCCGGCCTCGGTTTTCCTCGGGAACTCGGGTTCCTATTCTCTCGGATTTATCCTTTCGATCCTCTCTCTCCAGAGCAATTCCAAAGATACCACCACAATTGTCATCCTGATTCCCATCCTCCTTCTTGGCCTGCCCATCATGGATACCGTTTTAGCCATGCTCCGTCGGCTGCTAAAATCTCTTCACATCGTCGGAGTGAATGACGGCAGAAACGACGTCAGATTTTTCTTTTTCGATAAATGGAGGATATTCCAGGCGGATCGAGATCACATCCATCATCGCCTTCTACAGTTGGGCTTCACCCAAAGCCGCGCGGTCATCTTCCTCTACGCGATCTCTTTAATCCTGGGAGGGTTGGCGTTCTCCTCGGTTTACTTCCGAAACGTCAATCAGGCCCTCCTGCTTATTGCGATCGCAATTGCCTCCTATGTGGGCATAAAAAAATTGCAATACAATGAGATACAGGTCCTCAGAAATGGAGCCCTTCTTCCCCTTTTTGACACTCCCTTAATTAGCCAGAGAATCCTGAAAACGTTCTTCGATTTGGCTTTTATCGCTTTCTCCTACTATTTGGCTTTTCTCCTCAGGTTTGAGGGAGAGTTTGATCAATCCATAAAAAAATACTATCTTTCGACGGTTCCCTTAGTGGTTTCTCTAAAATTGCTCATTTTTTGCGCTGCGGGCCTCTATCGAGGAGTCTGGCAATACACAGGGATTGCCGATCTCATGAGGGTGGGCAAAGCAGTGGTATTGGCTTGTGTCACGACAGCTATATTTCTCTGGATGATTCCGGCCTTTGGAGTCATGAGTTGGGCAGTATTCGTGATTGATTTTAACCTCCTTTTCTTGATGGTTCTGGGGCTGCGCAGTTCCTTCCGCATACTGGAACACCTCCATGAATTTACCGACCAGCAGGGGAAAAAAGTTTTGATCTACGGAGTGGGAATGCACAGTATGCCGGCTCTTAAAGAGTTTATCCATAACCCCCGGTTGAAGTTTAGTCCCGTGGGTTTCATCGATGATGAAGAACAGAACCAGGGCATTCAGGTGGATTGTTATCCCGTCCTTGGGTCCCTCGATTCATTGGAGCAGATCCTTCAGAGTACGCCCATCTCTGAGATCATTGTATCCCGCAGTGACATCCCCAGGGAAAGGCTTTCTCGCCTCGCCCAGATTTGCAGCGATCGGGGTATTTCTCTCAAGCGCTTCCAAACCCGGCTGGAAGAGATTCCTTTGACCAGATAGAAAAAAATCCTTCCACCCCTCCAGGTTATCTCCTTTCTTCTTTCTTCCACTCCCCAATCAGGAAAAAGTTTCCTTTAGGAAAAGGCGCCTTAAACAAATCCGGCCATACTTCCCGGCCACTCGCAGCGGATGGATTAGATAATAGAGGAAAGACACGGAGGGGGGCAGGGGTATGGGTTTCCAGTCTCCGACTGTCGGCGTGAACACCAAGCGGAGGCAATAGCCCACCCGGTGCCGCAAGCGGCCGCTCACCTTCCAGTAGAAAAGGGAGCGCTCAAGGATCCCGAGGGGTGCCTCTACTTTCTGGAAAAGCCGTTGGCGAACGGAATTGGCCAGCGATTTGACCGCTGGGTCCTCTTGTACCTTTTTTAGGACTCCGGCGGGAAGGTCTGTTTCCAGAAGGTCTCGCGCCAGGAAGAGACCCAGGAGAAGTATACGTTTACAGCCTAAGGATATGGCTTTTTTCATCAACTGGTCCCAATCTATCTCTTTATGAACCCGGATCAGTTCAGCTACATCGCAGACCCAATTTAATTGCTCCCAACAATGCATGGATCCATGCAAGCTGAGGATCAGGAGGTAATCCTCTGGCGTGAAGGTCGGGATGATCCTACTTTCGAAGGGGATATGTTCCAATCGGCCCGCAAAATGCTCGAAGCTAAGAACGAGAGGAAAGTCCCTCGGCGTGATTCTCCAATGTAGTTCCACTAAGGCCTTGCCGCTCTTATGGATTAGGAACAGCTCATCGTGGGAATCCAAGAAGGCTTCTTCCTGCGCAGGGGGGAGGGAGAATTTCGGGCGGTAATCCAAGGAGGCCAATAAATCTTTGGCTTTCAGGACGTCCCGTTTGTGAACCAAAATATCCAAATCACTGGACACCCGCAGGGCTAAGTTGCCGTAGACGCAAGAAGCCAGGACAGGTCCCTTCAAGGGAAGGGCGGATATCCCCTGGGCTTCGAACAGGTTTATAATTTTGTTAAGTTCATCGGCCAAAAAAATATTGCGCGCCGCGTTGGAAAGGAAATGGTTCCGCAGCTGATCCAAGGTTGTTGGGGGAACTAAATCTGGGGAAGTTTTCTGGAGATTGTAGTAAAGGAGCGGGGTCAACCCGTGGGCACTCGCCATTTGAATCAGCTGTGGCCAGTCTATTTGGGAATGGAGCAGGTTCCTGACCCGATCCATCCTCTTAGAATCCAGAGATGTTCGGGCACAGCAAAGGAGCAGGTCAACTTCGGGCCGATTGCTCAAGGCTAAGAACCTCCGTCATCTTCCACCGGCTTTTCGCCGCCTTTTTCAACGCCTTGGCTGAGCTGTGACAAAACTTTCAGGTACTGGTCCTGGGAATATTTTGGGTGGTAGTCCTTCTTGATGGATAAACCCTCGCGGGCGCCGGCCCAGAGGAGGTCAACAGCAGTGAGAGCCAGCCCTTTGGCTGTTTCTATGTAAGCCAGGCGCGGGTCGCTGATGACGAAATCCTCCGTGTGAATATATCCCTTCCCGGCTTTGATGTAAGCATGCAGGGCGGGCATGAGGTGGGAGACGTCTCCGATGTCAGTTGACCCAGTCTGGTGGCCGGCCTGACCGATGGCCTCCGCCCCCAGCAAAGCGGCCATGTTGGCGGCAAAGAGTTGATCTAAGCGCGCGTCGCAAATGCTCGGCAGGTAGCCGGGAAGGTCCAGAATTTCCACCTGGGCGCCGATGGCCATGGCCCCGGCCCTGAGCGCCCGGTTCACTTTTTGATTGGCATCCTGCATCGCTTCCACAGTTCGGCCACGCACGAAGGTTTCGATGCGCACGTCAGCGGGGACGACATTGACCAGGTCGCCTCCCTTGGTTATGATCGGATGCACCCGAACACAGTCCTCGTCCCGGAATGTTTCCCGCTGGGCATGGATGCCCAGCAAACCGATCATGGCCGCGTTGAGGGCGTTGATCCCTAAATGAGGGGCTCCTCCGGCGTGGGATTCTTTGCCCTTATAGCGGATAAACTTGGCCATCACGCCGTTATGGGTGGCCCCGATGAGAACCTTCTTGATCGGGTCCATTTCTTTAAGGTGAAACATCATGACCATGTCCACGTCTTCCAGGACACCCAGGCGGATGAACTCCTGCTTCCCAGCCAAAAAAACTAACTTCCCCTCCTGGCGCAGTTTATGGCGGTATTCAAGCTCTACCAGTTCTTCGGCGGGGACAGCCATCAGGGATACATCTCCATCGAGCTCCTTCATCGCTCCAGAATCTATAAGGCCCATTGCCGCTCCCACCATTCCCGCAATCGAGGCGTTATGGCCGCAAGCATGGGCAGCCCCTGTTAGGGGATCCGCGTTTGGGTTTGAAGGAACGAGGATGGAATCCAGCTCCCCCATGATGGCCAGGCGCATTTTCTTGGCCCTACCTGGAAGGTCGGCGACCACTCCGGTCAAGGCTACTCCTTTCTGGTAAGATAGCCCCAGGGAGCGAAATTTTTCTTCCACAAGAGCAGCGGTTTTTACTTCCTTGAAGCCCATCTCCGGATGGCGGAGGATGGTTTCTCCGATTTCCCTAATTTCGGTAGACCGTTTCTCAATCGCCTCTATCACTCTCTCCTTTAGCTCTTCCTTAGTAGACATCTTCTTTTCCCTTTCCTTCGATTCTTTTTCCCCTCCAACTTTCCGAATTTTTTACGGCCTCCAGCGAAGCTTCGGTTTGCGGTTCGCCAGTACTTCATCCAGCCGGGAAATCTTGGTTTTATGCGGGGCTTCCCGGAGCAAGTTTGGTTGGGCCTCTGCTTCCTCGGCAATCCGCACCATGGCTTCGATAAACTGGTCGAGGGTTTCTTTGGTCTCGCTCTCCGTGGGCTCGATCATCAGCGCTCCATGGACGACCAGGGGGAAATAGATGGTGGGCGGATGGAACCCGTAGTCCATCAGCCGCTTGGCGATGTCCAAGGCCGTCACCCCGTGTTTACTCTGCCAGCGGTCGCTGAATACACACTCGTGCATGCAGGGGAGGTCGTAAGGCAGGTGGTAATGGTCCTTCAGCTTAGCCCGGATATAATTGGCGTTGAGTAGCGCGATCAGGCTGGCTCTTCTCAGCCCCTCTGCACCCAGGGAAAGAATGTAGGCATAGGCCCGAACCAGAACCCCGAAGTTTCCGTAAAAGGATCGGACTTTGCCGATGGACTTGAGCCGGTCGTAATTGAATTGGAATCGGTCTCCCCCCTTGATGATCATCGGAACGGGAAGATAATCGGCCAGATGGGATTTGACGCCTACCGGCCCCGCGCCTGGCCCACCCCCGCCATGGGGAGTAGAAAAAGTTTTATGCAGGTTGAAGTGTAATACATCCACCCCCATTTCGCCCACCCGGGTCAGTCCCATGAGGGCATTTAAGTTTGCTCCGTCGCAATAGATCTGTCCACCCTTTTGGTGCACGATGTCAGCCACCTGGCAGATATGCTCTTCAAAAAGGCCCAGCGTGTTCGGGTTGGTGATCATGAGGGTGGCTACATCCTCATCCATTACTTCCTCTATGGCCTGCGGCGAAAGCACACCCCGTTCATTGGATTTCACCTGCATGACCTGATACCCACAGAGACTTGAACTGGCCGGGTTTGTTCCGTGAGCTGTGTCCGGTACCAAAACTTTTTTCCGTGGGCTCCCTCGATCGGTCAGGTATGCCCGGATCATGAGCATACCGGTGAGCTCTCCCTGCGCGCCGGCAGAGGGCTGCAGGGACACCTGATCCATGCCGCTAATTTCACAGAGGAACCTCTCCAGATCATACATGAGCCGAAGGGCACCCTGAGAAGTCTCTTCCGGCTGGTATGGATGGGCTCCGGCAAAGCCTGGGAGGCGAGCGAGATCTTCGTTGATCTTGGGATTGTATTTCATGGTGCACGAGCCCAGGGGGTAAAACCCGGAATCTACCCCATAATTCCACTGGGACAGCCGGGTGAAGTGGCGGACAATTTCCACTTCGCTCATTTCCGGGAATCCTTCCAGCTCCTGTCGAATAAGCTTTCGGGGCCAAACACTTTCTGAGCCTATCCTTTCCACGTCCAGCTTAGGCAGGGAATAGCCTTTTCTACCTTTGGCCCCTTGTTCGAAGATCAGGGGTTCATTCAGAACTAACCCACCCGCACCCGGCCACTCTTCCTTCATTTTGGACTCCTGCGGTTTCTATCTATTTTATTTGCGCCCTGAACGGCTTCGCAGCATTTCAGCGAAATGATCGATGTCTTTCTTAGAGTGTTTCTCTGTTACGCAGATTAAAACTTCTCTTTCCAATTCTGGATAAAATCGCCCCAGGGGAAAACCTCCGATGATTCCTTCCTGGAGCAGGATTCGCAGGATGGATTGGGACTCCCCCCCGAGGGTTAGAACAAACTCGTTGAAGGTGGGGGCAGAAAATCGTAATCGGCCAGATTCTCCCAATCTTTTCTTGGCATATTCGCCCTTGCTTAAGTTTATCTCGGCCAGCCCCCTCAGCCCCTCCTTACCCATGGTGGTCAAGTAGACCAGGACGGCCAGAGCGCATAAAGCTTGGTTGGTGCAAATATTCGAAGTAGCTCTCTCCCGGCGAATATGCTGCTCCCTTGTGGCCACAGCCAGTACGAAGCCTCGGCGACCCTGCCGGTCAATGGTTTCTCCCACGAGCCTGCCGGGCATGGCTCGAAGAAAGGCTTCCTTATTGGCGAAGAAACCCACGTAAGGTCCCCCGAAGTTCAAGGCATTCCCGAAGCCTTGGCCCTCCCCCACGACGATGTCCGCCCCCAAAAGACCCGGCGGCTGAAGGAGGGCTAAAGATAGGGGTTCGGTCACAGCTACGATGAAAAGGGCTCCGCGAGCATGGACAATCTTGGCGCAGTGCTCCACGTCTTCCAAGCAGCCCAAGAAGTTGGGTTGCTGAATCACTACGGCGGTCGTTTCCTCATCCACTGCCCGCTGCAAGGCCTCCAAGTCGGTGACGCCTTCACCAGTGTATGAGATTTCTCCTATCTGCAAATCCAGAGGATGGGTATAGGTATGAGCGACCACCCGGGATTCAGGGTGAACGGCCCGGGAAAAGAGGCACTTTCTCCTTCCTTTGAGGCGCTGGGCCATCAACACGGCCTCGGCCACTGCCGAAGCCCCATCATAAACCGAGGCATTGGCCACGTCCATGCCCGTGAGTTGGCAGATGAGGGTCTGGAATTCGAAGATCGCCTGGAGCGTTCCCTGGCTGATTTCTGGCTGATAAGGCGTATAAGCGGTGTAGAATTCCGAGCGCCGCAAGACATGATCCACCACCGCCGGAATGAAATGGTCGTATGCTCCGGCCCCCAAGAAAGAGATCACCCTTTCTCCTTGTGAGGCTCCCTCGCTAAGCAAGCGAAGGTGCTGGATAAGCTCCATCTCGGAAAGTGGCCGAGGAAGGTCTAAGGCCTTTTTCAGGCGCAAGGGTTCAGGCAGGATGGCGATTAAATCCTCTAAGCGCCCAAACCCTGCCCTCAGAAGCATAGCCGCAAGATCACCCTCGGCATGGGGAATGTAACGCATTTTCTATCCTTTCGCTTCCTCTTCGGCCACAAAGGCTTCATAGGCCTCTGAGCTGAGAAGGTTGCCCAGTTCCGCGGTATCTGCCAGCTTCATTTTCACCATCCAGCCCTGGCCGTAACACTCTCGATTGATCACTTCCGGGTTATCCCGGAGAGATTCATTGACCGCCTCTACCAGGCCACTCCCGGGGGCATAGACTTCGGCCACAGCTTTTACTGAATCCACGGTAACCATAGTTTCCCCTTTCTTGAAGGATTTCCCCAGAGGGGGCAGTTCAATGAAAACAATGGCCCCCAATTTATCTTGAGCATAGTCTGTAATCCCGACAACGGCAAACTCACCTACTACCCTGGCCCATTCATGATCCTTTGTGTATTTGAGTTCCTTGGGAAAATTCATCGATGACCTCCAAATAAGCTTTCAGCTATCAGCGGTCAGCTTTTAGGAAAAAAAGAGTAGCAACCTTCAGTTATTTCTGGTTGGAGTTTATTAGTTGCTTAACTCGACTGATCCGCTGACCTTGATTTAAAATGGTTATCAAAAAAGTCAAAAATATTTGCAAAAATCGTCCCCTGTGTTCTCGGTGATCTCTGTGGCAAATATTTAATCTTCCCGCTGGTATTTTCCCCCCACCCGGGAAACTTTTCTTTGGGCGAGCAGTCGATCCAGATGTTTTCTAACCATGTTTCGCTCGAAGAGGAACCATACCTGGTTGCGGGGAAGCTTAAAGCCCGAAATCAGGCTAAGAGAGGTTAGTTCGTCGAGGGTATGCGGGACCGCCAGGGTCTGGAGGATCTTTTCTTCCCGCGAGTATATGTTTTCCAGGTAGCGGTCTAGCCTCGGCCCAATGTTGCCGGTAAAAATCTCTTGACCGTGAGAGGGGATGTAATAATCTGCCGGCATTTTCCGGATCTTCTCCACGGAAAGAATGATTTGTTCGATGCTGGCCCGCTGATTATGGTACCAGGGCCCGGTGGCAGAAAGCTCCATGTCGGCCAAAAATAGGATCTTCAACTCAGGAATGAAAAAACCAGTATGGCCGGGGGTATGCCCGGGGAGGTGCATAAAACGAATAGTAATCTTCCCCAGGTTGAGGGTCGTTCCGTCCTCCACCTCCGTAATCTTCGACCTTTCCCGAAACCCGAAAAATTCAACCATGGAGGCTCTCCAGGCTTTTTCATACTCCGTCCCTTTCACTCCCACCCATTCAGCCATGGAATCCAGAGAACGGAAACAAGGGGCGTCTTCTTTGTGGGCCAGGAATTCAACCCCATCGAAGAGGTTGTTGAAGCGGATATGGTCAGGATGATAATGGGTATTGAAAAGGAAATCAATTTTTTCTTTGGCCACCTCTGCCCGCAGAGCCTTCTCTTCACAGGCCGGGTCAACCAACAACGTACGCGCATTCTTGATCAGCAGGGTATTGCAGTAGGGATAGACGGGGAATTTGCCGAAAATAATCTTAATGGGCCCGATTTCCTGGATTTTTCTCATTTTTCAGGTAGCGTCCTGGCCAGATGTACCTTCAGGTCGTCAGAGCCCCTCCGTCCACGTAGATGGAATGGCCGGTGATGAAGTTGGCTGCGTCTGAGGTTAGGAAGAGGACGGACCCGACGATCTCTTCAGGCTCGGCCAAGCGGCCCTGGGGAATGGCGGTGGTCACATGCTTGGCCACTTCCGGATTGGACCAGATGGGTTTGCTGAAGTCGGTGCGGGTCAAGCCCGGTCCTACGGCGTTTACGTTGATCCCGTATTGCGCCCATTCGCGGGCCATGCAGCGGGTAAGCATCTTTAGAGCCGCCTTACTACAGCCGTAAGCGGCCATACCGAGCTCAGCTTTCTCGGCACCTACGGTGGTGATGTTAATAATCCGGCCAGATTTCTGTTCCATCATCTGGCGAGCTACCAGGCGGCTTAAAAGCCAGACCGCTTTGACATTGGTGTTGAAAACCTTGTCCCAGCCATCCTCTCTCAGGTCGAGGAGGCTGCGTAAAAAGCTCCGGGCGGCGTTATTCACCAGGATGTCAATCCGCCCGAATTCCCTTATCGTGGCCTGAACCAGGTTTTCCAGCTGTTCATTGACGGTGAGGTCCGTCACTACAGCCAGGGATTTCCCGCCCAGCAGGCGGATTTCTTCCGCAACAGATTCGACCTCTTTTTGTGTCCGGCTGCCCACAACCACGGAAGCACCCGCTCTGGCCAGCCCGAGGGCGATAGCCCGGCCGATCCCTCGGCCACCACCCGTAACGATGGCCACTTTTCCATTTAAATCGAACTTTGCCGCCATCCAAATTTCCTCCTTGGCAAACGATGTGAAATATACAAGGCTAAAGCGTTCGCGTAAAAATCAAAAATCGTATCAATTTAGCGGTTTGAAAAAATCACCAAATAAAGCGGGCAACAAGCTTGTCATTCCTGCGGAAGCAGAGCTTGCCCCGCACTTGATGCGGGGAATCCACAATCTTCGATATGGTTCCCTGCTTTCGCAGGGACAAGCCTGGATTCCCGTTTTCACGGGAATGACAGCAC
>JACRCA010000109.1 GCA_016234425.1 Deltaproteobacteria bacterium
ACGGCCCAGGTAGTCCGGCCTAAGGTTCGCTCGATCTTCGTAGGTCAGGTTTATCAGCTCTTTGAGCCAGTGAAAACCTTTTCCGCTTCATCCTGATCGTTCAATTTGGTGAGGGCTATCTGGCGGGGCTGCAGAGTTATCAGGTGCCCGTCTTTCTTGAAACTTAGGGTTTTCGCTTCCGGAGTATAGACGCAATCCTTCATCACCCCATTAAGATAAGGAAATATTTCCGAAATGTCTTCATCAAGTTCTGCAATAGCATTGAGCTTGGAAGAAGAGCGACTGCAATCGGGAGGGAAGGCCCGATAGGTATAATTCTTGAGCAGCATAAATACAGCCGATCATTCTCAAAAAATCGAGGAATTATCTTGCATTTAGCAAATTTTTAATGGATACCAAAGATGGAAGTGGTAAGCCTGCACTCAGTACCCTATCATTTACTATGATAGCCGGGGGCTCTACGTTGTACTTTGAAAGAACCTTATGATCCGTGATTTTTTCAATCTCAGCTTCAAGGTCTAACTCTTTCACCGCCTGAGCCACCAAAAGTTCAAGCTTCAGGCAATTAACACAGGCCGGTCCCAAAATTTTGATCTTCATGGCAGCCCCTCCTTTCTCCGGAGAATCTTCATTTAGACTCAATCGATTTTCGCAATGGAAACCGCGAAAACCAACCTCTCCTCCCCATGTTCACTGTCCAAAAATCCTTCCGGATAACCTTCCAATTCTCTCCCATTGCTCTACAGCCTGGAAGAAGACCCAAAGGCTAAATAAGCGCCAATAAAGAAAGAAAAGAGGGCTCTATTCAGCCATCTACTCCCTAATAGGAAAGCCTGCCGAAGAGTTGGATAATCCCCTATAAGCACCGAGTCGTAAGAATCTTCTCCTTTAATGGAAAATTTATGGGTTTGATAAGCCTCCCATCTATTTATTATTGAGCATATTCCCATATAATCATTTTCAAAATTAAAAAATTTTCCTTCCTCAAATCATAACTGCTTGACGAGAGCTTCACTCTCCTTATACTGAGCTTTGATTATGCTGCCTATGGCGTCAATAATCTTAAAAATATCAGGGTTTTTAACCTTATAGATCACCCGTGGGCCTTCCTTCCATGAAGTCACCAGCCCGGCTTTCCGGAGGACCGCCAGATGCCGGGATACATTAGATTGCTCTTCGTCAATGGCGGGGAAGATCTCACATACGCAGCGCTCACCTCCCCGTAAGCACTCTAAAATTTTGAGGCGGGTGGGCTGGGCCATCGCCTGAAGGGCCTCGGCTTTCAAATTGAACACAGCTTTCTGCACAGGCTCTCCTCCTCAATATTTATGAGTATATGATCATATATATCTCAAACCTAGCATCCCTGTCAAGAAAAATCTGCTAGATCAAAAATAATACCTCGCCCGAAATTCGATCCGATAATTATTCTGCTTTTCTCCAAACTCGGAGTTTCCCGGCCCGTTAAGATAGATGGCTTTCAGCCCTAACTTCAGGTTGATAATATCAAATCCCGACGACTGAAAGGGAGCGCTTTTTTTATTACCATCTTCGTCCGGACCAGAAGGGGAAGCCCTGCTGATCCCGGAACTGCCAGGTCTTATCGCCCTTCTTGAGAGAAGAGACCAGAAGGACCGTATTTCCTTCTACCATAATCTTTGAGCCAGTAACTTCCACCTTGTCTCCAATCTCAATTCCTAGCTCCTGCTTGTCGAAGTACCATTGAGGTCCGAGATGAACGTAAATCGCATAGTCATCTTCCTTTTTTAACGTCATACCCACGGCCGGAAGCCAGCTTCGCCCTTTTGGGGGCGTGATCGTATCCTTGGTCATCACTTCTCCCTTGATGGTTTCAACTGTCGCCGGATTCCAGTTCCAGTGATAGTAGTTTGCTGCCCAAGGCCCCCAGCGCCCCTTGCCCCGCCATTGGGCATCTGCTATGGCAAAGGAGGCCAATACCAGGGCCACAACAATGATTACCATCCATTTCATCTTTTTCATTTCATTTTCTCCTTTCAGCGCTCCGCTTCTTTAAATTAATTAGGACACAGATTTTCGCAGATATCCGCAGAAAAAGCCCAGCGAAGCGCGGGGTTCTATATTTAAAATCTTGAAAATCTGCGTCCCAAAAGAATTTTCCTATTGTATAATTTTATTTTACAGTGGTCCCAATCCCTCTTCCATATCCTTTTCCCTTTCCCATCCCCCTGTCCCAGCCCTTTCCGGAGCCGTAATTGAACCCCAGGTAACAGCCTGATGGAAGTTTGGATAATTGATCCGGGGTGAAGAGGGCCCGGGCTTTCAAGAAATACTGGATGGAAATTTCATCCATTTTCTTTTGGATGCCTGAAAATTGGTTTTGTTTCTCAAGAATCATCCTGCGATCCGGTTTGGAACTGTCCAACAAAGATCGAAGTTCATAACGTAAATTCATATGCTGGTTGCGCAAATCAGAAATTTCCTTATAGAAAGATCGATGCAAATTCTCCAGAGTCTTTAGCTGCTCTGGCGTCGCCTCCAGGTATGGTTTTGTCCAGCAGGGGGAATCGGAGATCGGGGAATTCCGCCTTCCAGGGTTATCGCCCCTTTGGGCAAAAACCGGCGAAGCTGCGAATAAAATAATTAAGCCGAAGATGATGAAAGATTTTTTGATCATTTTTCATTCCCCCTATTCCAGTTTGGACACAGATTTTCACAGATAAACACGGATAAAAATTTTCTTTTTTTCTTTTGCATTTATCCTGATAATCTGCTTTTATCTGCGTCCCAATATCAAATTATTTGGGAGGGGTTTCCCCCTCCCGCGGGGGTTACTTTACCAGGCTCTTCCGTAGCCCATTCCACGGCCCATGCCGCGGCCTTTACCATAGCCGCCGAACCCGGCTCCATAGCCCATGCCATATCCCGTCCCTGCGGCAAAGCCAAGCCCGCATCCGGGAGGAAGCGCCGACAGTTGCTGCGGCGTCAGGATGTTCCGGGCGTCAGACTGGTAAGCAAGAGATTTCTCTTGGAGCTTTTGCTGCAGAGCAAAGATCTCCTGCTGTTTGGCGGAAATCTTGGCAGCATCCGTTCCAGGCTGAGCCATCAGGGTGCGAAGCTCCATGGCTTTGGAGGCCAGCTCGTTCCGAATTGGCAGGGTATCGTTCAGAAATGCCTGTTGCAGGCTATTGAGCTTTCCGGTCTGATCCGCAGTCAGATTGATACCGGGAGCATACCAGGAGCCTCGGTAATAGGGACCCGCGGCATATCCCGCTCCCTTCCCATAGCCCGGCCCCCAGGCCAAAGCCACGGATACAGCCACCAGCAGAGCTGCCACAACGCCGATTGCAATCACCATCTTCTTCATTTCTTTCACCTCCTTCCTCCTTGTATTTTAGATCCGCTCGCTTTTTTCATTCACACTCTTCACGAGAGCAATCCCAATGCCAATGGGCCTTGGGTTATAAAATCAATTTAAATTTCAATAAATTTTAAATATTTAAAGAACTGGATAGCCTGAAGGAAGGACGCTCTGCTTCGACAATACCGTCGAGGCTTGGAAAGAGAACCGTATTATTTCAATGGGGTAAAGTAATTCTCGTTTCGACAGGATTTAAGGGGAAAGACAATTTTGTCGAAGATCTCACAACACAATTTTTTTAAAAGCTTCTGCATAAAGATATCCCTTGGCCTTGCCCACCTCCAAAGCACGGTTCCTGATTCGCTCCTGGACTTCCGCAGCAGTAAGGCCCTGGCTTCTGTGACAGTGGACAGCCTCCAGTTTGAGCTCAAAAGTGTTGCTGATATCTACCCAAAAATCCGGGGAATCGGTGCCGAAAAGGAGAATCTCTTTTACGCGACATGGATTCAACCCCCGAGCCAGCTGATCAGGATAGTAAAGATGATCACGAGCGGCAATGATGGCATCCAACGTCAGAAAGCCGGCAGCCCGATGATCAGGATGAAGCTGGTATGGTTTCCATGGGTCGTGGGTAAGAATGATCGCTGGTTGATGGAATCGAAAGAGGCGAGTTATTCCCCTGCGAAGGCCAGGAGAGATCTCTAATTCTCCATCGGGAATTCTCAAAAAAGTGATTCCGGAAACTCCAAGAATTTTCGCCGCCGCTTCTTGTTCCTGTTCTCTAATCCTGGCCAGTTTTTCTGAAGTCATGGAAAGATCGTCGCTCCCCTTATCCCCATTCGTGAGAACGAGGTAATGGATGATCTTTCCCTCCCTGGCCCACCTGGCCGTAGTTCCCCCACAGTTCCCCTCCGCATCATCGGGGTGGGCGATGACGATCATGACTTTCTCATTTCCTTTTGTTTGCACTGGACCCATATTTTGTACTTATCGGATTAGGTTAATTTTCTCGCTGGGACCTTTTGATGAAACCTGTGGAGCTTGGGAAAAGAGGGGCTAGGGCGTAAACGCGCACCTAATGCTTGATCCATTCTTTCTAACAAAAGTTACTTTTCTGCAAATAACTCCTTCTTGGTGACTGAAGCCATATTCTTCATCTGCTCCACGGCAAACTGGCAGGCTTGAAAAGCTGCCTTGTGGCGGGGTGCGGAAATAGCTGCCACCAGGATGACCTCACCAAAACTTAGTCGCCCCATTCTTCGGCAAAGAGCAATATCTTCCACTTCCCACCTGGTCCGAATCTCGGAAGCGATATTAGAAAGTTCTCGTTCCGTCGCTTTCCTGTTCACCTGATACTCAATGGCGACAACTTTTCTCCCTTCCGAAAATGGCCGTACCGCCCCGACATGTATTACTATTGACCCAGATTGGTGTATCTTCAGATTGGCCAGCACCTGTTGCGGGGATATGGGCTCTTCAGTTAGCTGTATCATACCGTTCTCATTTAAGTATAAGGATCTTCTGCTCTTTATATTTTGTCAGGAGGTCTCTAAAACTTCAGCACCCAGCTCATCGATCATTTTCAAGAGATCAACTTTTCCATTCCCGACCAGGACTTCGCCATTTTTTCGAACCAGACCTTGAATTTGATCTCCATCTTTCCTCTCGGCAAAAAAATGTCGATATGCTTTTATAAGCCTATCGATAAAAATTGTCAAGTGAAAGTTGATTGAATGGTACTGGGCATGCGAATTTTTATCTATGGAGTGGAAAGAAATATTATGAAGAAGGAAGAGCGGGTGAGGAAATAATTTTCTTGACTTAGGAGAGGAAAAAAAGAAAAATTAGACCCAGTTTTCCAGGGCAAAGGTGTTCAATTGGGTAGGCCCAAATGTTTCCTTTAAGCCTTCTTTTCAAACGATTCCTAAAAATCGGAGCCACGGCTTATGGCGGTCCGGCGATCGCCGGGCAAATGAAAAAGGCCGTGGTCAACGAATGGGGCTGGATCAAGGAGCCGGAGTTCATGCAGGGGTTAGCCCTCTGCCAGATGACCCCGGGGGCTACCTTTGTTATGCTGTCCACTTACATCGGGTATCGCTTGGGAGGCATCTGGGGCGCTTTCACTTCCGCCGTGGCCTTCGTCATGCCCGCCTTCATTCTCCTCGTGGTCCTCTCGGCTCTTTACTTCCAATGGGGGGACCTATGGTTCATCCGGAGTCTTTTCAAGGGGCTCGGAGCCGTGGTGGTGGGGATCGTGGTCAATGCCTTCATCGGCTTCAGCAAGAACATCGTCAGCGACTGGAAGGCGATTCTCATTGCCGCTCTTTCTTTCTTCGGCTTTTTCTTTCGGTGGAATGTCGCGTTGGTCTTCTTGCTGGCAGCCCTGGCGGCTCTCCTTCTGCGCCCGAAGGCCAGCAAGCCGGCGTCTCCACCCGCACCCACCCCAGCCCCAGGGGCTTTTGCAGCAAAGACGAATTATCTTTTTCTAGGGATTTTGGCCGGATTGGTCGCCGCGCTTTTTGCCATTTCCTATTTTTGGAACCCCCGGCTCTCCCAGCTCGCTTTGACCCTCGCCAAAGTGGGGGCCCTGGCTTTTGGGGGAGGATTTACCATCATCCCTCTGATCCAGTATGAGGTAGTGGACAAATTTCACTGGGTCAGCACGAAGGAATTCCTGGACGGGATCGCCATGGGCCAGGTAACCCCTGGTCCGATCATGATTACCGCCACCTTTCTGGGATACAAAATGGCTGGCTTCTGGGGGGCGCTGCTGGCCACGATCGGCATCTTCTCGCCTCCCTTTTTCATCATCAACCTTCTCATCCCCCAGTACGATCGGCTGAAAGCGCTGGGCGTCATCCGTAGGATGGAGCAGGGGATTTTAGCGGCCTTCATCGGAATGCTCGGGCTGGTCCTCTATACCTTCGGCCGGACGACCTTTGTGGATATTCCGAGCGTGATTTTCACCTTGGCGGCTTTCGCAGCCCTTCTGAAGAAGATTGACCTTGTCTACATCCTTTTAACCGCAGCTGTCCTTTCCGTTCTTTTCTTCGGGTTCCTTATGTAGTCCCCTCGCCGATCTCAATAAATTTTCATACAGGCAAGGAGTCCGCCTCAGGCGGACGACGCGGCAATCCCATGAGATTGCTTCACTTCGTTCGCAATGACGACCTTACCCGATGTCAACTTACTTAAGCCCTTCACCATAATAACCTCAAATTATAAACTCCTTGTCCCTTTCCTATTTCCTGGCACACTGTCTTGGATATATTGAAATTCATGGCAGATAGAGAGATAAGCCTTTTCAATCTCCCTTCCCAAATTGGCGGCATGGTCAAGCCTTGAGACAAGTCCAGGCTCAATGGCTGTGGAAGCTATAAGAATAGGATCTTCTCCATAAATGATTTCGTTCAGGGTGCCATCTGCTTTGTAGGGCTCAAGATAAATCCTGTTTTCAGCCCATGACGGTCGCATCAAGGTTGAAAAATATCCAACTGCCCGCTGGACTGTCAAACCCCTCAAGTACCACCGAATCCAACTGTGACATTTTCTCCATTAACCATTACTGGAACCAATCTCTTTCCTGAAATTCTGAGCATTTTTTCTAATTCTTCAGCATCTTTAGAAACGTCGATTTCTTTATACTTTATACCTTTTCGATCCAAATCCTCTTTGGCCGCCTTACAAAAAGGGCATGCTGGTATGGTATAAATAGTTATCTCTTTTTCCACCACTGCCTTCCTCCTTGGTCATTTGATGTACTTCATTGGTTTATCACAGTGTTTTGGCATGTCTATATTTTCTGTGTGACCTTCTGGGAGGCATGGGCAATAAAGTTTACCAATCTCCGGACCGGAGATCCCTGGCCCTCAATGTACAACGGGGACCGGTTCTTCAGCGCCACACGCCTCACAAATTAATTTGGCCATTTTGCTTACCTCCTTTTCCGGTAGAATCGTGGGCTCGGTGATCTGATTCATTAGCTCCAAAGCTCCCAATGGCAAACAACCTGGCCCAATCTTGCATCGACCCGCTGTCTTTTGACAGCTGACCTCTTCGGCCAATTTCAAACCTTTAGCCGCCTTAAAAAAAGATTCAACACAAATGAAAATCTTCTCTTTTTCCACTTCTGGAATCGAGGACTTCTCTAAGTCCATTCTTAGCTTCTTCAGTCCTTTGATGACTTTCGTTTGAGCCCCTGATAGGCCTATACAATTCCGGCAGATATCCTCAGAAAAGGCGCCAAGAGTTGCCAGGACCACATCATAGCCTCTTAGTTGATTTTTAAAATACGCCTCCATTTTCCTACCTCCACTTATACATTTGGTGGTAATGCTGGCTCAGTGACAAGTTTCAGTAGGTCTAGTGAGGCATTGGCAAAGCATCCAGAACCGATAGTGCAATTTCCCACGGTTTTCTGGCAGGGTTGACTCGTATCCTGGGGAAGGCCTTGGAGGGCTCCCTCAAATTCACCCAATTCCCTCCGGAGTTTTTCCCTTTTCTTCTCGGGGAGGGATGATTTATCCAGGGACGCCTTTAGATTTTTCAGTCTTTTGCTGGCCGAGATCACAGCGGCCGGCAAGCTGCACCCGTCGTGACAGATATCTCGATCGAGGGCCTTAAACGCCGCCAAAACTCCCCTATAACCTCGCAATTGATTGACAAAATATAACTCCTCTTCTGTCAGAGGTTCTTCTCTGACGGGCATGGTCGGTTGTGGTTTGGCTTCTTCAGGTCTCTCCAGTCCCTCGATACAGAGCCTGGCAATCTCAGCCAACTCTTCTGTAACCTTCAAGAGGCGCTTCGTCAAAGATAAAATTTTCTCCTTTCCTACCATCGATTCACCACCTATCTTCTCTAATGGTTCTTCAATTTTCATTATAAATTCTTCATCAATTTCCCAATTCTCAATTTCCTCCGGATGCTTGACCCGCCAGGTGAGGCGGCAAGAAAGCCCAGTTTCTGCAAAAGATCCTGGATCGCAGAGAGTGAAACCTTGGAAAGGGGTCGGGTTCTCCTGATAGCAGGACCAAACCGCCTTGGCTATTATTTCTGGATTCATCTCCCCTGTGAGATCCACCAAGGTCGTCTGCTCTCTAAATCTTTTAATGGCTTTCAGAGGAGTGTTGAAAAGGTAGGGGGTCTTCGCTTGGGAACCGACGATGGTCCTTTTGTCATCGGTTCCTTCTTTTATCAAGGCCTTGAGCGCCGAACCCGAATTATGTCCTTCCACCTCCTTACCACATAGAACAAGATAACGAATGTTGGGATTGCCAACGACATTGCAAACGATCTTCTCGATGCCGATGTTTTCGGTCTGTAAGGTTCCGGATAAAGCCGCTCCCGTCTCTATCGCCACTCTAACCAACTTTTCGATTTCCGGAGGAATGCTTTGCACTTCAGGGGGTAATGTGCCGTAGGGAGCGTTTAGGAGAACCACCACGGCCACGGGAGAAAAATCATTCCCCCGCAAAAAACATCCCGCTTCTGTAGGGTAATCGGCAACAGGACTTAC
>JACRCA010000112.1 GCA_016234425.1 Deltaproteobacteria bacterium
ATCTTCTTCAATCCATAAGCCTTTTAGCGAACGGGTGCTTTCTGTTCGCGCAAAAGTGTGTCAGTGGTTTGCAGGCCAACGAGGAAGGATGCCGGGAGATGATCGAGAGGAGCCTGGCCATGGTGACAGCGCTCAGCCCCCATATCGGCTATGATGCCGCGGCCAAGATTGCCAGAGAGGCCTATAAAAGAGGAAAAACAATTCGAGAAATCGCCGTAGAAAAGCAGGTCTTGCCCAGCGAAGAGCTTGATCAACTCCTCGATCCCCGGAGGATGACAGAACCAACAATGAAAGCCTAAATTCGAAGCACGAATATCGAAGCCCGAAACAAATCTGAAATTCAAATGACCAAAATAATGAGGATTTCATCGTTTTAATTTTCTAATTTAATTTTTTCTCTGCGGTCTCTGCGGTGAATAATTTGAAGGAGGATGGATGAATGATCGGAAAATATGATCCTTTGAAAGGAGAGATGCGGTGCATCCTCCACCCGGATGGCCGCTTGGAGGAAGGCCTCAAACCAGATTTAAGCGACCAGTCCGTCCGGAACATCTACCGAAAGATGGTCTTGATCCGGTTGGCTGACCAGAAAGCCCTGAACCTCCAGAGACAAGGTAGGCTTGGCACCTATGCCCCGGTCATTGGGCAAGAGGCTGCTCAGGTAGGAAGTGCCCAGGCCCTCGAAAAAGGGGATTGGGTCTTCCCTTCTTTCCGGGAGATGGGAGTCTTTTACATGAGGGGTGCTCCCTTGAAGGACATCTATCTTTACTGGATGGGGAATGAAGCAGGGCAGAAAGTGCCAGAGGATGTAAATATCTTTCCCATATCAGTTCCCGTGGGGACCCATCCACTCCATGCGGTTGGTGCCGGCTGGGCTGCCAAGCTAAAGGGAGAAAAAATTTGCACGATTGCCTATTTCGGCGACGGGGCTACCTCCGAAGGTGATTTCCATGAGGCCATGAATTTTGCCGGCGTGTTCCAGACTCCCACGATTTTTTTCTGCCAGAATAATCAATATGCCATCTCCGTTCCCCGTAAAAAGCAAACGGCAGCAAAAACCCTGGCCCAGAAAGCCATGGCTTACGGGTTTGCCGGGGTGCAGGTGGACGGTAACGACTTGTTTGCCGTCTATGCCGCCACCCGAGAAGCCAGGGAGAGAGCTATTTCTGGCCTCGGGCCGACCATGATCGAGGCGGTCACATACCGCTTTGGCCCCCATACCACGGCCGATGACCCCAGCAAGTACCGGGAGGATGCCGAGGTGTGGGAATGGAGAGCGCGGGACCCCATGCTGAGATTGCAAGGGTATCTCAGAGGCAGAGGACTTTGGAGTGAAGATCAGGAAGCGAAGATCAAGGCCGAGGCTGAGGCCATAGTGAATCAGGCGATCCAGGAGGCAGAAAGTGTTCCTCCTCCAGAGCCCGAGGAGATGTTTAAATATACCTTTGCCGAGATGACCCGCATCCTGAAAGAACAGCTGGATGACTATCTGGCTTTTCTGAGAGAAAAGGAGACATGAAAGATGGCAAAGCGGAATCTGGTTGAGGCCATCAACAGCGGGCTAATGGTGGAGATGGAAAGGGACTCTTCCGTTGTAATCTTAGGTGAGGATGTAGGCAAAGAAGGCGGGGTTTTTCGGGTGACGGATGGACTCCAGGTGAAATTCGGGTTGCATCGGGTGTTCGATACCCCGCTGGCCGAGTCGGGAATCATCGGAGTGGCCATTGGAATGGCTGTCAAGGGCCTCAGACCTGTGGCGGAGATTCAGTTCGAAGGATTTCTTCCTCCGGCGATGGATCAAATCATGTCTCATGCATCCAGAATCCGGACCCGCTCCAGAGGCCGCTTTACCTGCCCGCTCGTGATTCGCTCACCCTGGGGCGGAGGAATCCATGCCCCGGAGCACCATTCAGATAGTCCCGAGGCTACCTTCGCGCACACCCCAGGGATTAAGGTGGTGATTCCTTCCACGCCGTATGATGCCAAAGGGTTGATCATTTCAGCCATCCGGGATCCCGACCCTGTCCTATTCTTCGAGCCCAAGCGCATTTACCGGGCCATTCGGGAGGAAGTCCCTGACGGGGAGTATACTGTCCCCATCGGTGTGGCCAAGGTCATGCGTGAAGGCAGTGACATCACGGTTATTTCCTGGGGGGCCATGGTGCGAGAAGTACTCCGGGCAGCTGAAACGGCTGATAAGGAGGGAATCAAAGTAGAGGTGATCGACCTGAGGACGATCTCTCCCATGGATGATGCCACAACTATGGAATCAGTTCGCCGAACGGGGAGGGTGGTCATCGTTCATGAAGCTCCCCCGACTTGCGGAGTGGGGGCGGAGATTATCGCCCGGATCAACGAAAAGGCCCTTCTTTCACTGCAAGCTCCCGTGGTTAGAGTTACAGGTTTTGATACGGTTGTTCCATTGATGAAACTGGAAAATCATTACTTGCCCACCCCTGAGAGGATTTTGAGGGGAATCCGGAAAGTAATGAAGTTTTAAGGAGGCGGGGATGGCTTTTGAATTCAAGCTCCCGGATTTGGGCGAAGGTTTGACCGAGGGTGAGATTGTCAAATGGCTGGTCAAAGTGGGGGATCTTGTCGAGGAAGGCCAGGTCTTCGTCCAGGTGGAAACGGACAAGGCGATCATCGAGATTCCTTCTCCTAAAAAAGGGATGGTTCTCAAACTGGGAGCGGCTGAGGGAGAAACGGTCCAGGTAAGGCAGGTAATCATCGTCTTGGGTGAACCAGGGGAAAAACTCGCAGCCATCCCGGAACCCGAAAAAGAAGTTAAAGTCCGTCCCTCCGTGGGAGTAGTAGGAGAACTGGAAGAAGCCCCTGAAGAAGTGGAAGAAAAAGTGGAGCGAAAGGAAGCTGAAATCCTGGCAGTGCCGATGGTGCGGAAACTGGCCAGGGATTTGGAAGTGGACTTGCGGACCGTAAAGGGGTCGGGTCCCCAGGGCCGCATCACGAAAGAGGACGTCATAAAGGCAGCTCGGGAGAAAAAACCTCCTGAAAAAGCGGTTCCAGAAAAAGCCATCAAGGTGTCCCCCAAGCATGACCTGTATGGCTACATTGAGAGAGTGCCTCTACGAGGGATGCACAAGACCATCGCCCAATCTATGGTGAAATCTAAATCGACCATTCCTCATGCCGCGGGCATGGATGAGGCTGATGTTACCCAATTGATCGCCTTGAAGGTGAAAGCCAAGGAAAGGGCAGCCCAGAAGAAGATCCATCTTACCATTCTCCCTTTCGTCATCAAGGCGGTGGTGGCCGCTCTGGAGGAGCACCCCTACCTGAATTCTTCGCTGGATGAGGAAAGCAGCGAGATCATCCTGAAGAAATACTACAACATCGGCGTGGCTGTGGATACGAAAGATGGCCTGATGGTACCAGTGGTGAAAAATGCCAAGGGGAAAAATATCTTCCACCTGGCTGGAGAGTTGACGGAACTTTCCGAAAAAGCTCGAAACCGGACCATTGACTTAGCCGACCTGAAAGGGGGAACCTTCACCATTACCAATTTTGGAGCGATGGGAGGAACCTTTGGTTTTCCGATCATCCGTCATCCGGAAGTGGCCATCCTGGGGATGGGAAAGATCCTGGAGAAACCGGTAGTAGTAGAAGGGAAGATCGAGGTCCGCAAAGTTCTTCCCCTCTCCCTTTCTTTTGACCACCGGGTAGTGGACGGGGCCGAAGCAGTGCGGTTTATGAATACCGTGATCGAACTTCTCGAAGACCCCGGTCTGATCCTTATGGAAGAGTAGCGTTAAATGAGATTGGGCCCACTCCTATTTCCGGCAAGCTGCTCGATAATCGACAATTCTGGCCTTGATCCGGCCTATGACTTTGCCGATTTGAAGTAAGGATATCCAAGAAGGGCCTTCTACTAATTTGATATGAGTGGCATCCACGCCTACCTGATTGAAAGTAGGATCGACGGCGATCCAGCCATCCAGGTAACTTTCGGCCCAACTGTGGTAGAGAAATCCCAACCCTTCAGCATAGACCAGACCTCCTACAGGTCGAGTAGGGATTCCCGCGGCCCGGGCCAGGGCAGTGTAAAGCATCGTGTGAGCTTGACATTCTCCCCTGCGGGTATGAAGGACTTCCAAGGCCGAAAGACTATCCACTGCTTCATCCTTCACCTCCTCTGATACCCATTTTACCAAGCTTCGTACTCGTTCTGCTGGCGAGGTAGCGTCAGCTATGATTTCCGTAGCTTTCTTTTTGATTTCGGGATGGTTGCTTTCCAGGTGGACAGTGGCGGCCAGGTATGGAGAAAGATCGGCTTCCTGCAAGAGTTCTGCAGGCGTTTTTAGTGGAGAATGCGGATCGAAATGTAGGCGGTAAACGGTGAAGGTCGTTTTTTCGATCTTTTTTTCCAGAGCTTCTTGTCCTGGACCTTGCAGGATCGGTAACTCCTCCGCTACCCCTTCGAGGGCCACCTCTAAAAAGATAACCTCCCTTGGACAGGGAAGGGGAATCTGGGTCTTGACCAGACTGAAATCCAGTATAAGGTCTTTCTTGTTGAAACTGGCTTCGGAAAGATAGCGTTTGGCCCGTTCTTCCTCTTCCTTATGAGTGATCAACACCCCGCCCATGGCGAGTTCAAAGATCGTTTCTCCGCGGAGGTTTATCCAGGTTGAGACTCTGTGCCCGAGCATTTCGGTATCAATTTTATAGGAGGGTTCGAGATGGAGTTTTTGGCTCTCTCCAAAGTCTGTCACGTGTTGGGAAATTTCCATAAGAGATTGAGTCTGAGGATCGAAGACCAGATAGCGATAGCTTGACCCAGTTTCCATACCCTGGAGAAGGGGATAGAGATTCACAGCACTCACGGGATAAATTGGGCCTGCTAAATTTTCTTCTATGGGTTTGGCCTGGTCATTGGTTTGCATCATCGCCTGGAATCGCCCCCCAACGATTTCGCCTTTGATGGTCCAATTTTTCTTATCTATCCGCTGCTCGTAATAGAATGAGGCGAGGGTCAGATCGGGACGTACCTTGTCCTCACTTTTCATGCTGAGCTGTTTATCCATCCCCATAAACCGAATCCGCAAATGAGCTTCCGAATTAATGAGAAAGAATCCTCCTCCCTCCAATGGGGTTATCTTCAAGTGGGCAAAGCCAACCTTTTCGCCGTAAAAAACAAATCCGGACCAGAGTTCGCGATACGGTAAATCTTTCAGGCTGCTGAACCTCAGAGGTTCTTTAGGGGATGGAAGGGAATGAAAATAGAAGGATATACAGGAAGTACTGAATAGGAGGAGGATAAGCAGAAAAGAGATATTTAAAATTTTCTTTCGATTTTTTCCAGAGGTCATTTCTCTACTCCCTTGGCCATTTCCTAAGAAAAGGCCACATCGAGAATAATCATGACGGAAAAGCCGATCATTGCTCCCATGGTGGCCAAATCCGTGTTACCGCCGCGTTGAGATTCCGGGATGAGTTCCTCCACAACAACAAAGATCATGGCCCCGGCTGCAAAAGACAGGGCGTATGGCAAGATCGGCTGAGCAGCTATGACGATACCTGCGCCGATGACAGCGGCGACCGGCTCCACGATGGCCGATGATTGGCCATACCAAAAACTCTTCCAAGGAGACATTCCCTCGCGTCGGAGGGGAATGGAAACGGCGATCCCTTCGGGAAAATTTTGAATTCCGATGCCGATAGCCAAGGCGATGGCTGCTGGTAAAGTGGCCGACGGGGAACCCGCAGCCACGGCGCCGAAGGCAACTCCCACCGCCAGTCCTTCAGGGATGTTGTGCAAAGTAATGGCCAGGATGAGCAGAGTACTGCGCCTCCAGGATGTCTTAATTCCCTCAGCATCTTCGACGGGAAACCGAAGATGAAGGTGAGGCAGGAGCGCATCGACTACCCGGAGAAAAATACCCCCCAGAAGAAAAGCGGAAGCGGCCGGAATCCATGCCGGAATCGCTTGGCCTTTGGAAAGCTCCAGGGCTGGAGCAAGGAGGGACCAGAAACTGGCGGCGGTCATGACTCCGCCAGCGAATCCGAGGATCCCGTCCAGGACCCTCTTGCTAACATCCCTGGCCACGAATACCAGGCCTGCCCCAAGCGCAGTCATCCCCCAGGTAAAACAGGTGGCCACGAGGGCCTGAAGGATGGGATGCGCGGTTTGAAAAAAATCTGGCATTTTTCTCAGGCCAGTCCAGTGTGAATCCG
>JACRCA010000114.1 GCA_016234425.1 Deltaproteobacteria bacterium
AAAAAAGAATTTCACAATGCTTATGGCCATGATAATCCCGACAATGTCCGAGATGACGCAGACCGGAACAAGATACCGCGTTTTTTTAATCCCGACAGCCCCCAGATATACGGCCAGAACATAAAAGGTCGTCTCTGCACTCCCCATGATGACCGCAGAAATCATGCTGGCCAGAGAGTCTGGCCCTGTCGTTTTTACGATGTCGGTAAACACTCCGAGGGATGCGCTTCCGGATAACGGCTTGATGAGGGATACGGAAATCACTTCTATCGGGACGTGGAGGGCGGCAAAGAGGCCGCGAAACATATCCTTGCTGAAGTCAAAAGCCCCGGAGGCTTGAAATGATTTTACCGCCACAAATATCGCCAGAAGATACGGGAAAATTTTTATAACAACGCCTATTCCATCTTTGGCGCCTGAGACGAAGCAATCGTACACCCTCACCTTTTTGACAAACCCATATACAACGGTAAGCAGTATAAAAACAGGAATGACAAGTTGGGAAATAAGGTTCACTGTGTTCATCTAAAAATTTTCCTGGATACCCAGAGAGCCCCCACAGCGAAAATCGCTGATAGAATCGTTGCCAGAATAGTCGGGACAACGACGATGGATGGATTCTTGGATCCAAAATCGGAAAGAATACCAATGACGGTAAAAGGAATCAGTTGAATGCTCGCCGTATTAATGACGACGAACAGCATCATCTCAAAGGTTACCGTTTCCACCTCATTATTTAAGGACTGCAGATCCTGCATCGCTTTAATACCCAGGGGGGTGGCGGCATTTCCCAGTCCGAAAAAATTGGCCAAGAAATTAAGCGTTATGGAAGTAACTGCCGGATGGTCCTGGGGGATATTTTTAAACAGCCGGCATACAAAAGGTTCGAAGAACCTGGAAAGCCGATGAATCAGTCCCGAATCTTCAATGATCTTGACAATCCCGAGCCAGAGGGCCACAATGCCGAGTAAGAATAAGGAAACCTCCACCGCGGATTTTGCGCCATCAAAAATGGATTTAGTGAATTCCTCAAGTCTGCCGTTGACTACGGAGGAGATGACGCTGATCGCGATTAACAAAATCCAGATCGTATTCATCTGATGGTAAGCGATTTTTTAAAGGTGTTCATTTCCGCCATCGCGCCGACCGGCAGCGTAATCTTGTTCTTCCCATGTCCGATATACGAGCAGTGCATCAGGGGGAAATGAATCTTCATCTGTTTTGCCAAGATCCAGTAGACCTCCTTAATCTTGAGGCCTCTGAAATCGCCCAGGATGAGCCCCTTAATTTTCCTTAACTTTCCGGTCAATATCCATTGGGTCAGAGATCTATCTACTTTATACAGTTTTTCATCTGCCTCTTCAAAAAATAAAATGGCCCCGTCCGTATCGACTTCCCACTCCGTGCCGATAAGAGCTGTCAGGGTGATCAGGTTGCCCCCTTTCAGAGGACCGCGGGCAATTCCGGAGTGGTATACACTCACCGGAACCCTGGCAAACAGGTTCTTTTCGGGAAAGCCATTGAGGGCATTTAGAAACGATCGGATTGTGAACTTGGAAGGTTCGGAAAAATTTATTGCCATAGGCGAATGAAGAGTAATCAGACCTGTTCTCTCATAGATCGCATTGAGCATAGCGCTCAGGTCACTGAAGCCGGCAAAGATTTTTGGATTTCTCTTAATCAGGTTAAAATCCAGATAGGGAAGAAGTTTCATGCAGCTATATCCGCCTCGTTGGGCAAGTATTACCTCAATTCTTCTATTTAAAAAGGCGGTATGTATTTGCTTAACCTTTCCGCTGATGGATGGCATTTTTGTGACCAAGCTCCGGTTCATAACCTTAAATCCCAGCCGCTCAAGATTTTTTATGCCATCAATGAAATCTTTTCTTTTTTTAACAAGCCAGCTTGGCGTTATCGTATATACAACTTTCAGAACAATTCTCCTCATCCATATTTCTTATTTCCGAGTATTTCTGCGATACTCTACTTCCCTGGTGGGACATAGGCTTCCGTTTCCACGTGGGGCTATTCGCTGAAGAAACCTGGAGCTTGTATAATTTTTGCCACTTTCTGAGCTTATTATTAGGGGCATCTGGAGTCAAGAAATAAATTTTAAATTGTTCCTTGGTATTCGTAGGCTTATTCCTCTTTATTCCCCTTTAGAAAACAAATCAATTCCGTGATAGCAATTAGAAATATGCCAATTGCCATTTTTCTTCAAATAAACTATTTTTAGGTTATCCATCTATAAATGGTTCTTGCGCGAAAAAGCACAGGAGGTAGGGAACATCCCTCTCAGTCCGATCCTTGTTGAAGGGGCCCGGCAGAACAATCTCAAGTGTGTCTCCGTCCATGTCCCGGTCGGCGCGGTAACCGTTGTAACGGGCGTGGCTGGCGCCGGCAAGTCCTCCCTCGCCTTCGACGTCCTCTACGCTGAGGGATACCGTCGATATGTCGAGACCTTCTCCCCCTATGCCCGCCAGTTTCTCGAGCGACTGGATCGTCCCGACGCCGATCGAATCGAGGATGTGCTGCCAGCGGTGGCGATCGGACGGACTGCACCTATCCGCACTTCCCGCTCGACCGTCGGAACGATGACCTCCATCGATGATTACCTCCGTCCACTTTACGCGCGGGCATCCGTGCTTCACTGTGAAGGCTGCGGCCAGCCCGTCCAGCGCCATTCCCCTTCCTCGATCTTCCAGGCCCTCTCGTTATCGGCGACAGGGAAGAAAGTGCTCATCTGTTTCACTCGCCAGGTTGGTCGAGTGAGTGCCGCCGCCCTCCGAGAAATCTGCCGGCAAGCCGGGTTTTCCCGCGTGCTGGAAGAGGGAGAAGGGGTCCCGCTCGAGGAGGCTAAGCTGCCTTCTGAGGGTGGTGCGATTACAGTGGTCCTCGACCGGATCCCCATCGATCCAGATCGCCGCCGTCGGATCATCGACTCCCTGGAATCGGCCCTCCGCTTCGGTGGGGGTCGCATGGAGGTGTGGATCGAAGGTGAAGAAGAGCCAATGCGCTTCAGTGAGAAGCTCCAATGTGCTCAGTGCAACATTAACTATGTCGATCCCACACCGGCCCTCTTCTCCTTTAACAATCCCCTCGGCGCCTGTGAGACCTGCAATGGGTTCGGCCGGATCATCGATATTGACCCTGATCTGGTGGTTCCTGACCCCGACGTCAGCATCGCCGAGGGTTGCATAAAACCCTTCCAGACTCCCGCCTACAGCGGATGTCAGGACGATCTGTTGGGCTTTCTACGCCGGCGAAGGATCCCGGCTGACACGCCTTGGCGCGAACTCGATGAGGCAGTTCGACGGGTGATCTGGGAAGGCGAGCCAGATGGACCTTGGTATGGGGTTAGTGGACTCTTCGACTGGTTGAAGGGGCGCCGCTATCGCAAGCAGGCCCGTATTTTTCTGGCCCGTTACCGACGCTATCTCACTTGCCCCGATTGTGGGGGTGGCAGAATTAAGGCCGCAGCGCTTCTCTTTCGCCTGGGAGGCAAGACCTTACCCGAGGCGGAGAGGATGGCGATCTCCGAGGCCGAGCCGTTCTTTCGCCATTGGTCGGCGCCCATGGGGGATCGGGCGACAGAACTCCTTCTGAGCGAAATTCGCGGGCGACTTCGGTTTCTCCTGGATGTGGGGCTGGGCTACCTATCTCTGGCACGCATGTCGCGAACCCTTTCAGGGGGTGAGACCCAGCGGGTTACGCTCGCCACTGCCCTGGGAGCGTCCCTGACCAGCACGCTCTATGTACTTGACGAGCCCTCCGTCGGTCTCCATCCACGCGACAAAGAGCAATTGGCCAGGGTGCTGCGGAAACTGGCGGCAGCCGGAAATGCCATAGTGGTCGTGGAGCACGACCCCATCTTCATCCGCGCGGCGGATCGAGTGATCGACCTCGGCCCAGGCCCCGGGCGGGATGGAGGCAAGGTGGTCCACCAAGGCACTGTCGCCGGGCTATTGCGCCGGGGAGATTCTCAGACCGCAGCCTATCTAAGGGGAGAACTACGCATCGCCAGGCCTCCTGAAGACCATGAACGCAGTCCGCACGAGTTGTGGGTCATCGGTGCCCGGGAAAACAACTTGAAGGATCTGACTGTCAGCATTCCGTTGGGCCTAGTGGTATGTGTAACCGGAGTGAGCGGATCGGGCAAGTCGACGCTAATCGACCAAGTTCTTTACCGGAATATCCGCCGCCAGATGGGGCTCCAGGCGATGGAGCCCGGAGCCTGCAGGACCATCGAGGGCGTAGAGCACCTGTCGGACGCCGTCCTCATCGATCAATCTCCCTTAAGCCGCAGCTCCCGCATGAGTGCAGCCACCTACATGCAGGTTCTTGACCCATTGCGCACGGCCTTCGCGAGCACCCGACAAGCCCGGGCTTTGGGTCTCGGCCGTTCCGCGTTTTCCTTCAATTCCTCCGCCGGTGCCTGCCCTCACTGCAAGGGTTCCGGATACGAAAGAGTGGAGTTGCAGTTCCTGCCAGATGTGTACATCCGGTGCCCTGGCTGTGATGGCCAGCGCTTCCGTCCCGACGTGTTGGAGGTTCGAATCCGGGGCTACAACATCGCCGAGGTGTTGTCCCTTCCCGCTGGGGAGGTGGCCAGACTGTTCAGCGACGACGAGGACATCGTGGGGGCCCTCCGGCCGCTTCTGGACATCGGGCTGGGGTATCTGTCCCTCTCCCAATCCGCCCCCACCCTCTCCGGGGGAGAAGCCCAGCGACTCAAGCTCGCCAGGCACCTAGCTGAGGCGCGCAAGGTACAGAACCTCCTCTTCATTTTAGACGAGCCGACCACCGGGCTCCATCCAGCCAACATCTCCGAATTGGTAAGCGCGCTCCACCATCTGGTGCGGGCAGGCCATTCAGTGGTAATGGTCGAACATGATATGGACGTTGCCCGGGCTGCCGATTGGATCATCGATCTCGGCCCGGAAGGCGGAGAACAGGGAGGGCGGGTCGTGGGCCAAGGCCTACCCGATGAGATCGCCAAACTTGACACGCCCACCGGCTATGCGCTACGGAAAGCGGTCATCTGGTCGCTACGGGACGATCAGACGGCCCGTACTCGCTCGATCCGTCCAGGGCGTCCTTCTCCCCGAAATCGGGACATCCGCATCGTGGGAGCGCGAGAGCATAATCTGGACAACCTGCGGGTGAAGCTTCCGCGTAACCGCTTCATTGCGGTCACGGGGGTAAGCGGCTCGGGTAAATCCACCTTAGCTTTCGATGTGTTGTACACTGAAGGGCGCAGGCGATTTCTCGACTGCCTGCCCGCCTATGCCCGCCAGTATACCCCACCTCTGGCACGACCGGAAGTGGACCGCATCGAAGGAATTCCGCCTACCGTGGCCCTCGAGCAAAAGATGTCCCGGGCCGGGGCTATGTCCACAGCTGGTACCGCCTCGGAGGTCTACCATTATTTCCGGTTGCTCTTCGCCTCGCTGGGGGTACCGCACTGTCCGAAATGCGGCATTCCTGGAGAAGCCATTGACGCCACCAGAATTATCGAACGAATCGTGGAACATTTCGCCGGCCAGGAAGTTATGATCCTGGCGCCTCTGATTCGGAAACGAAAGGGACATCACCGCGAGGTCATTGAGAGAGCAGCCAAGCATGGGTTCGATCAGGTACGCATCGATGGAAAAATCTACTCTACGGGGAAACCCCCGCGCCTTGACCGCTACAAGGTCCACGACGTCGAGGTCGTAGTGGCCAGAAAAGAAGTTCAAGGTGGGCAGCGCGATGATTTTCGCTCCGCCGTGGAGCGAGGTCTGGCGGTTGGTGGCGGCATGGTGATTGCGTCAGTGCCAGGCCGAGGAGAAGACCGGTTCTATTCTACCCGCCAGGCCTGCCCCGAGTGCGGCTCGGGTCTGCCCGTGCCCGACCCGAGGCTCTTTACCTGGAGCCAGAGGTTTGGGGCGTGCTCCCTGTGCGAAGGATCTGGCGTTGCCTGGTCGGTGGCGGAAGAGAAAAGTGAGCCTCCCCCGTGCCGGGAATGTGGTGGGACGAGACTCCGCCCGGAGGCCCTGGCAGTTCGGATTAACAACTGGAACATTGGCGATGTTGCCCGTCTGCCGATCCAGGATGCCCGAGCATGGGTGCAAAATCTCGGACCGATGCGGGAAGAGGTGGGCCAGCGCATAATCCCAGAACTTTTGAGTCGTCTAACTCTGCTCGACAAATTGGGCGTTGGCTACCTGACCTTGGATCGAGCTACCAACACCCTCGCCACCGGCGAGGCCCAGCGAATCCGGATCGCCGCGGAGCTGGCGTCAAACTTGCGGGGCGTATGCTACGTCTTGGACGAGCCGACGGTAGGGCTTCATCCCGGAGATGTGGAAGCGCTTTTGCAGGCCCTCCTCCAACTGCGGGATCGAGGAAACACCGTAGTCGTGGTGGAGCACGAAGAGCCAGTCATTAGGTCCGCTGACTACGTGATCGATATAGGCCCAGGGGCCGGCTTTTCCGGCGGGCGGTTGGTAAAAACGGGCCCTCCTCGAGCCATTGAACGTTCGAAGAGATCCGTCACAGGACTTTGGTTGCGGGGTGAGGGGCAACCACCGTCCTGGGTCAGGCGCCCCCTCGCCGGCTGTGAGCGAATGGAGGTAGTGGGCGCGCGTCTCCACAACCTGCAAAATGTGACTGTGGAACTGCCGCTCGGGCGGCTGGTGGCCGTAACCGGGGCAAGTGGGTCGGGCAAATCCACTCTAATCCGAGACGTGGTGTACCGCGCCCTGAAGGCGAAGCTTTCCGGCCGCCCGCTACCACCGGTTCTCGAGGACCTGGGGGGGTGGGAATCGGTTAGCAGAGCCAAAGAGGTGGATGAGTCTCCCATAGGGCGCACCCCGCGCTCAGTTCCAGCGACCTACGTGGGAGTCATGGATTCCATCCGGGACATCTTTGCTCATACGCCGGACGCGCGGGCCCGTGGTTACGGTGCCGGTCGCTTTTCCTTCAATGTGGCCGGCGGCCGATGTGAGCGATGCCAGGGGCACGGGCGCCACCGAGTGGAGATGCCGCTCCTGCCCGTAGTATACATCCCATGTGAAGTGTGCGGGGAGAGCCGCTACAACCCGGACACCCTCGCCGTTACCTTCAAAGGCAAATCGATCGCGGATGTCCTGGCAATGACAGTAGACGAGGCCTGGGATCTCTTCGAAGCTTTCCCCCAGGTGGTGCGTCCGCTGAAGTTCTTGTCGGAGATTGGCCTGGGCTACATCCAACTCGGTCAGCCGAGCCCGACCCTATCTGGCGGCGAAGCGCAGCGGGTCAAACTGGCGGCGGAGATGGCCATAAGTGGAAATGGTCGATCGTTCTACGTCCTGGATGAGCCGACAACCGGCCTCCATATGGCGGACGTGGCCAAGCTGGTCTCGGTGCTGCAACATTTGGTCAATCGGGGCGATACGGTTGTGGTCATCGAGCACGACCTGCACGTAGTTGCAGCTGCGGACTGCCTCATCGACTTGGGACCCGGGGGGGGCAAGGAGGGAGGTTGCGTTGTGGCCTGGGGACCTCCCGAAGAAGTAGCTCGATCCCAGCATTCGCGCACCGCCTTCTACCTCAGAAAATACCTACAGCAACATCGTTGAGTCCCCTGGAGCCCGGTAGATGATACCCTGGCGGAAAGAGATGCACGGATCCGTTGAATTTTCGATCAGCCCATACTTCCAGGAGAAAAAAGGAGGATGGAATCATGCTTTCGAGGGAGGAGATCAAAAAGGTACTAACGCGATGGAACCAGGCCTGGAACAAACATAACCTCGAGGGAGTGATGGAGCTTTTCCACGAGGAAATTATATTCGAAAACTGGACGGGGGCCAGGGTGCAGGGCAAACAGGCTTTATACCAGGCATGGAAGCCCTGGTTTGAGAATCACGGAGGCTTTCGTTTCATCAGAGAGGATACTTTTATCGATGAGGCCCAGCAGAAAGTCCTATTCCAATGGCAGCTCGAGTGGCCCTCCAATGAAAAAGGGTATGCCGGAAAGTACGAGCGCAGGCGAGGACTCGATGTCCTTCATTTCCGAGACGGAAAGATCATCAAGAAAAGCACCTATTCTAAGACCACCGTAGAGATAGAAGGGAGAAGGGTCAAGCTTTTAGCTGAGGTAGGATAATCTTCCTTGCCTCTACCAGCAGTAAGCGGAAATCAAGAAAGTAGGCTTATTCGTCACCTAATAAAAGGATTGTGGAGACGCTCGTTTTTAATGGTCGAAGTAGGAGCATATCCATAATTGTGGCCGGGATAAACAATGGTCTCATCTGGAAGGGTTAGAAGTTTGGTCTTAATCGAATGGAGCATGAGCGACCAGGAGCCTCCAGGTAGATCAGTCCGGCCCACACCCCCCACGAATAAGGTATCCCCAGTAAAAACCATATTGTCCAGGTGGAGGCAGATCCCTCCAGGAGAGTGACCTGGGGTATGAAGGACTTTGAGGGCCGAGGCTCCTACCCGAATCAAATCTCCGTCCTTGACCGTCTGATCTGCTGGGGGAGAAGGCTGGCCCCCGAACATGGAGAGCATACTTCGGGGAATGCGCGTGAGCAAAGGGGCATCTTCCTCATGAATGATGATCTTGGCCCCGGTTTTCCTTTTCATTTCTTCATTGCCCATGACGTGGTCCACATGAGCATGGGTATTCAAAATGCATTGGATAACGATTCCATACTGATCGGCGAGCGAGATGATCTCATCGACATGGTCAGCAGGGTCGATGACCAAACCATCCCCTCCTTCTTCTCCGCCGAGTAGATAGGCAAAAACAGAAAAATTTCCGACCTCGAGTTGTTTCAGGAACATCTTTCTTCACCTAATCTTTTTCCCTAACCCCGATCTTTGGGCACAGTTTAGTCACCGGACAAACAGAGCATTTGGGTCTCTGGGCGTAGCATATTTGCCGGCCATGGAAAACGAGCTGATGGCACGTCCTGGTCCAACGGTCAGGGGGAATGACTTCCATCAATTCGAATTCAATTTTATCCGGGTCACTGGACTTCGCCCAGCCCAGTCGATGGGTGACTCTTTTAACATGGGTATCTACAGCGATCGCTTGCTGGCCATAAGCATTCCCCAGTATGATGTTAGCAGTTTTTCGGCCCACTCCGGGGAGCGCAGTAAGTTCTTCCAGCGTCCGAGGAACCTGGCCATGGATTTTTTTTACGATCATCTGGCAACAGTTGATGATGCTTCTGGCCTTGTTGTGGTAAAAGCCTGTAGGGCGAATTTCCTCTTCGAGGGTTTGCAGGTCCGCTCCCGCGTAATCTGCCGCTTGGCGGTATTTTTTGAAAAGATCCTTGGTCACTACATTCACCCGCTCGTCCGTGCATTGCGCAGCCAAAATGGTGGCCATAAGAAGCTGGAGGGGATCTGCGAAATTAAGGGTCACGCGGGCATCCGCATATTCCTTCTGGAGGATGTCCAGGACCTTCATCGGCCTCTCGGTCTTTTTCATTTTTTGATCCTTTTTTCAACTCTCCCCGATGTAGGTTTTTCCATAATCGGCGGTCGTCAGGGGTTTTCCTTGCTGAGATGCTGAGGCCCAGCGCACTTCCCCAATAAAAAGGATATGATCGCCAGCCTCCATGGTGGTGAAAACGCGGCATTCCCATGAAGCCAGGGCTTCTTTCAGAAAGGGAACGCCATTTTCTTCAGTTGCAACAAAAAGCTCAGAGAACTTGCGTTGAGAAATTGGATTTTTCAAGAAGACCACCATTGGTTTTTGTTCGACTCGCAACAAGCTGAGAGCAAATACGCCACTCTCTCGGATGATGGGTAAAGCATGGCGGTGGCGACGAAGAGCCACCATCAGAAGGGGAGGGGAATAGGAAACCTGGGAAACCCAGGAGACGATCATGGCGCAAGGTTCGGCCCCTTTTCTTGCTGTTAAAACATATATGCCGTAAGGGATAAGGCGGAAAGTCTTGGCCATTTGCGGATCCATCGAAAGCTCCTTGGGCAGTTTATTTAATATTCTTAAAGGAAGGTAGAACGTAAAGTCAAGCTTTTTCTCATCAATTCATACTATATAAAAAAGGTAAGCTATAAGAGGGAAAAAGGAATATTTTCCCAACTTTTGTGGTGTTATTTTTTTGACAAAACTTTACTAAATTTATTATAATTTTAGCTGATCAGGCGAGCGGGAAGGAGAGAGAAAGGATGCGCAGAGCGGAGAGTGCCCTGGATTTGATCGGCTCAACCCCGGTTGTACGGCTCAGGCGGCTTCCCGAGAGGGGGGATGCCACGATCTGGGCCAAATTGGAATCCTTCAATCCGGGGGGTTCTGTAAAGGATCGCATCTGTTTGAGTATGATTGAAGCAGGGGAGAAAGAAGGAAAAATTCGCCAAGGGACCACCATCGTTGAGCCCACCAGTGGAAACACGGGAATCGGCCTGGCCATGGTTTGCGCGGTCAAAGGATATCGGTTGATCCTGACAATGCCGGAAACGATGAGCCTGGAACGCCGGGCCCTTTTGGCGGCCTATGGGGCTCAATTGGAGATAACGCCGGGAAATGAGGGAATGAGAGGGGCCATCCGGCGGGCCGAAGAGATTGTGGCGAAGAATGCCAATTTTTTCATGCCCCAGCAATTCACCAACCCAGCGAATCCCCAGATTCATCGAGAGACCACAGCTAGAGAGATCCTCTCTCAGATCAAAGAGAGGATCGATGCATTTGTGGGTGGAGTGGGGACGGGAGGCACGATTACAGGGGTGGGTGAGATCCTGAAGAAAAAGATGAAAGGAGTAAAAATTGTAGCTGTGGAGCCAGCTCACTCCCCAGTGCTCTCCGGAGGAAACCCCGGGCCTCATAAAATTCAGGGGATCGGCGCGGGGTTCATCCCCCAGGTTCTGAACGCCTCGATCATCGACCAAATCATCACGGTCCAGGATGAAGAGGCTGCCGCAACCGCCCGAAGGTTGGCTAAAGAAGAAGGACTCTTGGTGGGCATTTCTTCTGGGGCAGCTGCTTTCGGGGCCCTCCGGGTGGCCAAAGAATTGGGGAAAGGAAAGACGGTGATCGTCGTTTTGCCTGATACTGGCGAGAGGTATCTAAGCACAGGAATGTTTGGAATTACGGGGTAAAGGGATGGAAACAAAGGGGAAAATTAACGCAACCCAGCGTAAAAACCCGGACGGCCTGGCCAAGCCTCTGCAAGAGAAATTAGAAAAGGCCAAAAGGATGTTGCAGGAGATGGGCTCAGTCTTAGTCGCCTTTTCTGGAGGGGTGGACAGTACTCTGCTCCTGCACCTGGCCCATGAAGAGCTAGGCGATCGGGCCATGGCTTTGTTGGCTTCTTCGCCCACCTATCCAGAGTTTGAAATCCAGCAAGCCAAGAGGCTAGCCGAGGAGTGGGGAATTCGTTATTTTGAGCTTTTTTCCAATGAGTTCCAAATCCCCGGCTTCTCTCAGAATACGCCCCGCCGTTGCTATCACTGCAAAAAAGAGCTTTTCAGCCTTTGCCGCAAGAAAGCGGAGACCCTTGGCCTAAAATACGTGGCGGATGGGTCTAACCTGGATGACACCGCGGATTATCGTCCAGGAATGGAAGCGGCCCAGGAGCTTGGTATTCGAAGTCCTTTGAAGGAAGCAGGTCTGACGAAAAAAGATGTAAGAGAGTTGAGCTACCAGATGGGGCTCCCTACTTGGGACAAGCCCTCTTTCGCTTGCCTTGCATCTCGATTTCCCTATGGGACAGAGATTACGGTCCAGCGCCTCGAACAAGTGGAGAAAGCCGAGGACTTTTTGCGCGGCCTCGGGTTCCGCCAATTGCGCGTGCGCTATCACGGAGAATTGGCCCGAGTGGAATTGGAGCCGGAGGAGATAGGCCGCCTGCTCGAGGAAAAGCTCCGCACTGAGATCGTGCGTTTTCTGAAAGAAGTGGGCTTCATTTACGTGACCCTGGACCTGCAGGGATACCGTACCGGGGCGATGAATGAGGGCTTGAAGGTGCCAGAACCCAAAAGCGTAAGGAGCTGAAAGGAATCATGGAAAAAACCGCGCAGGTGCGGAAGATCGTGCTCACGGGCCTTTTCGCGGCCCTGGCTGTGGTCCTCTCCGGGATTCATTTTCCCATCGGACCGACAAAAGTGTTCCCCTTTCAGCATATGGTCAACGTCCTGGCCGGAATCCTGATCGGGCCCTGGTACGCAGCCCTCGCTGCTTTAATTGCCGGCATCATCCGCAATGCCATCGGTACAGGGACGATTTTCGCTTTCCCCGGTGGAATTCCGGGGGCCATCGTCGTCGGCTTAACCTACCGCTGGCTGCACAGAGATTGGGCGGCCATGACGGAACCTTTAGGCACGGGCGTTGTGGGGGTCGCCCTGATCGTCCTCCTTCTCGGGCCCTTGATGGGAAAACAATTCGCCTTTGCCTTCTTTTTCACTGCCTTCATGGCTTCGAGCATCCCTGGCTCAGCCATCGGTTACTTCCTCCTGAAAACCCTGAGAAAGACCAAGGTCCTTGAGCTGCCAAGAATACCGGAAGCGTAAGACTCTCATCGTCGGGGAAGTGAATTCTGGAAAGACTGAACGGACATTGCAGATCCTCCGGGATCTGCTGAGTTGTGGCGAAGATCTCATCGCCGTTCTGGACCTGGCTCCGGAGAGGATTCAAGGAGTGGGGGGGAAAATGTCCCTCTTTCCTGCGGAAAGGGAGCGAATGCTATACCTTTCTCCCCAGATCGCTCCGCCCAGGCTTTGGGGAAAAGACGAGGAAGAAATCCAAGTGTTAGCCCAGGAAAATCTTCGGCGAATTGAAGAGGAGTTTAAGAAGCTCCAGGGAAGAAGCTTGCGCACCGTGGTCATCAACGACGTTTCCCTCTATCTGCAAGCGGGGAGGGCGGAGGATCTGTTTCTTTCCTTGGAGAAGATTCCTACCTTAGTCATGAATGGATACTACGGCAGATATTTCGGCGCGAGTGCCTTCAGCCGCCGCGAAAGGGAGCAAATGGAGGTCCTTATCTCCCGCTGCGATCAGGTCTTCTACCTTCCGGCCGTCATTTTCCCTTCCGTTTAATCCTTCCTTTGGCTCCTGCCCAAGTCCGGCCCATTTTGTTGCTTTCTTTGACTGGCGAAATCTTCTTGACAGGAGGAGAGGAGTATGTTAAGTTGAAAATGAAATTCAAAATCATTTAACCTAAAATAAGCGCTTTACCACAGAGGGCACAGAGGAAAGTTGAAATAAATCAAGGCAATAAACCCATTTTCTCTGCTTTACTCCGTGCGCTCGTTAAGTGAAAACGAACCGATATTTTAGCTTACGAATTTATTACATGAGAACACAGAGAAAAGATTGAGGTTATGTTGTTTTTTAACAATGAAATTATTCTCTGCGTTCTCTGTGGTTTAAAAAATCGCTCAATTTAGGTTTAATTTACCCATGGGAAAATTCAGCGGCCCCCAATTTCACCGCCTTCTGAGAGAACGCGGTCTCAAATCCACCCGCCAGCGGGAGCAGATTGTGCGGGTGTTCATGGAATCTGGTTCCCATTTGAGTGTGGAGGAGCTATACCAACGAGTTCGGCAGAAAGATCCCCGGATTGGGTATGCCACGGTCTACCGTACTCTGAAGTTGATGGCCGAGAGCGGATGGGCTTCTTCTCGCCGTTTTCGGGATCGCTTGGCCCTTTTTGAGCACCAATCCGCGGGCGAACACCATGACCACCTCATCTGCCTGCTCTGTGGCAAAATTGTGGAATTCGAGAGCGAACGCATCGAAGAGCTGCAGTCCCGCGTTGCCCGCCGGCAGGGTTTTCGGATCTTCGACCATAAACTGGAGCTTTACGGTCACTGTCCCGCCTGCATCCCCAAAGAGAAGGGCGGGGGGAGCGAAAAGCGCGGGAAATCGGAGCATGGAAAAACACTCTAAAGTTCCATCCTTCACCGGCGACGGGATCGAGAGGGTAGCCCTGGTGGGAAATCCCAACGTGGGGAAGAGCGTAGTTTTCGGATGGCTGACCGGCCAGTATGTCACTGTATCGAATTATCCCGGAACCACAGTAGAGATCACCCAGGGGAACCTCAATGTCGGAGGAAAGAGAAGGTTCATCGTAGACACCCCGGGGATCAACAACCTCATCCCTATGTCGGAGGATGAGCGAGTAACGCGAGATATCCTGTTAGAAGACGAGGAGCTGAAAGTCATTCAGGTTTGCGATGCCAAGAACCTCCGCCGCGGTTTAATGATCACCCTCCAGCTGGCCGAGATGGAGAAGCCCGTAATCTTGGTCCTGAACATGGCAGACGAAGCCAGAGAGAGGGGGATTTCGATCGACCACCAGGGTCTCTCCAGGTTGCTGGGAATTCCCGTACTTTCCACGATCGCCACTCGACGGAAAGGCCTGGATGGAATCGTACAGAACCTGGATGAGGGCCGCCCACCCCAAATTCACTTAGCTTATGGTTCAGAGTTCGAGGAAGGAATCGCCGAGATCGAAAGGCTCCTTCCCAAAAAGCAGAAAGGAAAGAGAGCGTTAGCCCTAATGCTTTTGGCCGGAGACGAAAGCCTGAAGGAATGGCTCCATGCCCGCAGGAGCGAAAAGGATGTGCAGAAGATTGAAGAAATCTGCCAACGCGTGGAAAGGCAGCACCAAGAGCCCTTGGGCTTTTTAATCAGCCGGAGGCGGCTGACCGGAGTAGACCAGATCTTGGAGGGGGTCTTCCAGAAAGAAAAGAGAAGCCAGGGGAGGACAACCTTGGCTTTGGGCAGTCTGACTACCCACCCCATCGGAGGCATCCCGGTCCTCCTGGCGGTTCTTTATGGCATGTACAAATTTGTAGGAGATTTTGGAGCAGGGGTAGGAGTGGACTTTGTGCAGAACGTTTTTTTCGGCCAAGGGATCAATCCTGCAGCGACCCGGATCGTGGAGTCTCTTTTGCCATGGAAGGTCTTGCAGGCCTTTCTCGTCGGTCCTTATGGCCTTGTGACCATGGGCCTTACTTATGCCCTGGCGGTCGTTTTACCCATCGTGGGAACATTCTTTCTCGCTTTTGGATTGTTGGAGGATTCGGGATACCTCCCCCGATTGGCTGTGATGGTGAATCGGCTCTTCCGAGCAATGGGATTAAGCGGCAAAGCCGTGCTTCCTATGGTTCTGGGCCTCGGATGCGATACCATGGCCACGCTGACCGCGCGAGTGTTAGAAACGAAGAAAGAGCGAATATTGGTTACTTTGCTCTTGGCTTTGGGCGTGCCCTGCTCGGCTCAGATAGGGGTAATGATGGGCATGTTTGCTGGACTGTCCCTGAAAGCGATAATTCTTTGGGGACTCGTTGTAGTTGGCAGTATGATTCTTGTAGGCCTGACCGCGGCGAAGCTGATTCCCGGGGAGAGGGCAGATTTCATCCTGGAAATTCCACCCCTGCGCTTCCCCACCTTGGGCAATATCTTTGCTAAGACTCTGGCTCGGGTGGAGTGGTTCCTGAAGGAAGCTGTTCCGCTGTTCCTTTTGGGAACTTTTTTGCTGTTCGTTTTTGACCGCCTGGGGGTGCTCAAAGTTATCCGGGGTCTTTCCGAGCCGGTTGTGGTCCAGTTTCTTGGTTTGCCGGCCAAAGCAGCCGAAGTTTTCCTCCTTGGGTTTCTGCGGCGGGACTACGGGGCGACCGGCCTTTTTGTCATGGCCAAAGCCGGGGAATTGGATGCTGGGCAGGTCGTCGTAAGCCTGGTGACGATCACTCTTTTCGTTCCCTGTCTGGCCAATTTTTTTATGATTATTAAGGAGCGAGGGGTTTGGCAAGCCCTGGCTATGGCTGGCTTCATCTTCCCGTTTGCGTTTCTAATCGGGGGGGGATTGAATTATCTGCTCCATGCCCTGGAAGTCAAGATATGAAAGGAAACGAAAAAAAATTTCTCCGATGTCCCCTCTGTGGGAACATTTTTGCCAAAGATACCCTTGGGTGTCCCAAGGGTTGTCTGTGGAAGAAAAAAACTTGCGGGCTCATATGCTGTCCCCGGTGCCGTTACCAATTCGTTGAAGAATCGAAGGTCATCCGCTTAGGGAAAAAGATTTTTGGCCAGGGAGGAATGAAGAAGGAGGCTGAGCGATGAAAACATCGAGCGGACCTACCCGAGATGGAGGAAGGCATAGGCGAGGGTGGAATGGAGTTGAAGACAAGAGTGAATCCCACCAGCGTGAAGAAATCTTGGAACTCTTGTGGACGATGCGAGAGATGGGGAGGACCAACCTCGACGAAGTTCTCGAGGTTGCTGAAGGAGAAGAGTGGAAGCGTCTTCTTGCGGAGATGGAGGCCAGTGGGTGGATCTCCATTCACGAAAATCAGGTGTCCCTATTGAACGAAGGAGAACGGCGGGCCGAAGAGATCATCCGCCGGCATCGACTTGCTGAAAGATTGCTTTCCGAAGTCTTCGAGATCGAGGAGAGTCATATGGAGTCGAGTGCCTGTCAGTTTGAGCACATTCTGAGCCCCAAAGTTCTGGACAGCGTGTGCTCTTTTCTAGGCCATCCGCCCATTTGCCCTCATGGCAAACCGATCCCCCGGGGCCCCTGCTGCGCCCGATTCAAGCGGGAAGTCGAACCCTTAGTCCGCCCTCTCTCCGACCTGAAATTGGGGGAGGAAGGGAGAGTTGTTTTCATTGCCCCCCGGTCCCGTTTCCGCCTGGAGCGACTGAGCGCCTTAGGATTAATTCCCGGGTCGGTTGTGCGCTTGGCCCAAAGACGTCCGTCCTACGTGTTGGAGGTCGGCGAGACCGCCTTGGCCTTGGATGAGGAGATCGTGCGGGAAATTTATGTTAAAAGAGTTTAAGAGATAAATCTCTTTACAATTTATCTAAAAGGGCTTATCCTGCCATAGGGATCGCCAAAGGAGAATTACTCTCCCATGCGCTTATTCGGGTTAAGTCGAAAAAAATACCTGCTATGCTTGGCCGGTTTAGTCTCCGGCATGGCCTTTTTCACCCTATTCGGGGGCCGGGACTTAATGCAAATTTACCAGTTAAGGGCAGAATGGGATAAGATTAAAGCAGCCAATGTTCGCTTACGCGAGGAAAATCAGAAGCTTGCCGAACAGATCGAAAGAATGAAGCACAGCAAGGAGGAAGTTGAGAAAATTGCCCGGGAGGAGCTCGGGCTTGTTAGAAAGGGAGAGATTATCTATCATTTCGAGCCATAAGACCTGCCCCAGGAATAGGAAAGCATCCCTGGATCTTTTCCCGCAACTTTTTTATCGATTTGATTAGAACTTTATCAGAGACCCTGTGTCAAAATTGACTCATAGGAATAGAAAACTCGGCACAGGGGAGTGCAAAAGTGTACACTCGCCGCTTCCGAAAAAGGGTCAATAAGGGGGCGAGGGAAAGAAAATCCGTTGTACAGATCAGAAATTCTTCCCCAGCTATAAATAAATTCTGCAAATAAAATTAAATACTTAAACGCCCTTCGGGAATAATTATTATATATAATTAAGCTTACTTATGCTTAATTAAGTAAAAATATTGGCAAATTTCATACTATGTGGAATTATTTTTGCATTATTTTTTATGGGGCCTTTGCTGAAAGGCTTCTTAAAACTTTAAAATTAGGCCCGGGAAAAAAATGAATTCGCTTAAGAAGTATCGAGAAAAGCTCCTGTTGAGCAAAGCGGAACTGGCCCGAAAAGCCGGAATCTCTACACTAACCATCGATCGCGTGGAAAAAGGGAAAAACTGCCGCTTGGAAACGAAAAGAAAAATCATTCTCGCCCTTGGTTTGAAGCTATCCGACAGGGCAAAGATTTTCGGAACGGAGAGATGACCCCCTTTTTCCCAAGCTCGGCTGGCAGACTATGAGAAGAGGAAAGATGCCTAAATGAAACTCTCGAAAAATGAAAGGAAAATTGGAAAGACCCGAAAAAAGGTGGAAAGGAGAGGAAGGCAAATCATGAGGCAAATGCGATCTTTCGTGGCCCTCTTTTGTTTAATATCTGCGACCTTTGGGTATCTAATAGCTACAAGCTCGGCCCAAGAAGGGGTTGCATCCGGGCGTTTACTCACAGAGCAGGAAGTTGCCACAGAAAAATTCTTCTCCAGCTTGGAAGCTGCCCTGGCTAAAAAGTTTTTTGACCACCGCAAGCGGCCTGTTATTCGAGTGGCCATCTTCGATTTTACAGATGAGGCAGGCAATGTGGTAAAGTCCGGTAGAGAATTGGCCGATAAGATCACCAGGCGTCTGTATGGTAAGCCTCAATTTGAGGTGGTTGGCCAGGGGAAAATTAACCGTTATTTGAGTTGGAGTGGGCTCAGCGCTTTAGGGAAGCTGGATGCCGAAAGCCTGTATCGCTTACAACGCCGGATCAATACGATGGACCCTAACAACGGAATCCATGTCCTGGTCAGAGGGGAAGTGAAGAAAGGAGTGGGTCGAAGCCTTCGCGTTTCAGCCTCATTGGTCGATTTTCGATTCAGAATCGGGGCCATTGAGTTGGAAAAAAACATATTTGATCACCTGGCGTTGACAACAGAAATCCCCCTGCCAACGGAACAAGCGTTGCAAGAGGCTAGCGAAATTCTAATAGCGGGAGAGAAACGCCTGCAAGAGGAAGGTCGACTCCTGATCTTGGTCAACACTCGGGGAAACCCCCTTTTGGAGACCGAATATGGCCGCCATTTTAGCAAGGATCAAGCCTTTCCTTGGGCGAAGATTCCTCATGTCCTTACCCTCGGGAAGGCCGAAGTAATCATCCCCGAACAGCTCAGAATTGGACTGGAAAAGCTTCTTCTCTCACCCTTGGGGAGCGGGAGGAACTCTAAAGGATTGGAATACTCCTTTTTGCATGGCAAATGTGCCACTAACGAGGTCTATTTCGATGAAATGATTCCCGCGCAAAGCTACCGCTTGACTACCAGCTTCCTTGACCTAAAAACCAACGAAACTTATTCTCAATCCTCGGAGGTCCAGGTTGATGCTGGGGTTACGACCCTCGTAGTCTTGTCCATTTATGTCCCCAGCGAAAAGGAGCGAATCCGGAACAAGGAGACTCCGCGAATTGATGTCTTTCAGCTTTTCGGCAAAGGGATGGAGATTTTGCCGAAGTAAATAGGGGAAACATGGGACTCTTTGCTAAGAAAGATTTGATCGGTTTAGATATCGGATCGAGTTCCATCAAGGCGGTGGAGTTAGATTGGGGGAAGAAAACTCCGAGGCTTAAACATTTCGGGATGATCCCCTTGCCACCGGAGGCCATCGTGGATGGCGCGTTCATGGATTCAGCCAGTATCGTGGAATCGATCCGCAGCCTGATTGAAGGGCTGAGAATAAAAACCAAGAAGGTGGCCGTATCCATCTCGGGCCATTCGGTGTATATCAAAAGCATCAACGTTCCGACCATGTCGGAGACTCAACTGGAAGAAAGTATCAAATGGGAAGCCGAGCAGCAAATTCCCTTCGACATAGAGGATGTCAGCTTGGACTTTCAAATCCTGGATGAACAGATGAGCCCCGAGCAGATGCCCGTCCTTTTGGTGGCGGCTAAGAAAGATATGATCAACGATTACACGGCTGTGATCGAAGAAGCTGGCCTGCAACCGACAATTGTGGACGTAGACGTATTCGCCATCGAGAACGCGTATAACTTAAGCTTCGAATCTCCGGAAGATGAAGTTGTAGCCTTGGTGAACATCGGGGCCAGTGTTATGAACATAAACATTCTGAAAGGGGGAACCTCAGCCTTCACCCGGGATATCGCCATTGGCGGTCGACAGATCACGGAGGAAATCCAAAAACGTCTGAAGCTCACCTATGAGGAGGCCGAATCCTTGAAAATCAGAGAGCGGGATGCTGGAACTCAGAGCGCGGAAGTAGAACGGATCATTCGGGGAACGGCAGAGCAGTTAGCCTCCGAGGTTCGGCGTTCTCTGGAGTTTTTTGCAGCTTCTTCTTCGGGGGTTGAGATCAAGAAGATTTTCCTCAGTGGGGGATGCGCCAAGATTCAGATCCTTCCCGGCCTAATCGAAGAGCGTATCTCTATTCCTGTAGAAGTTTTTAACCCCTTTACCAAAATTGATTACAATCCGGATATATTCGACCCTGAGTATATCAAGCAAGTGGCCCCCTTAGCCGCAGTGGGTGTGGGATTGGCCTTGAGGAGAGAGAGGGATTAAGATGATTCGTATCAATCTACTGCCGATCCGGGCGTTGAAGAAAAAAGAGAGCACACGGCGGATGTTTTCCGTCTTTTTTCTCTCCGTGGGCTTATTGGCTTTGGTAATTCTTTTCTTCCATATCTCCCTTTCCAGACAGATCAGCGATGTGGAAGCCCAAATGGCCCGCAATAATGAAGAAATCAAGAGGCTTAAAATAGATACCCGGGATGTTAACAAATTTAAGACGGAGAAGGAAGACCTGCAGCGGCGCTTGAATGTCATCTATACTCTGCAGCGGGCCAAAACTGGACCGGTGCGGGTGCTGGATGAGCTGGCTATGGCGCTTCCGGGGAAGCTCTGGCTTACCTCGCTGAAAGAAAAAGATGGGAAGATGGAGATTAGAGGCCTCGCCATGGATAATCCGACGATCGCCCAGTTTATGACTAATCTGGAGAAAACTGGGGTGATCAAGAATGTAGAATTAGTCGTCTCTCAGCAACTGGAGCGGAAAGATTTGAAGCTTAAAGAATTCACCCTGACTTGTCAGGTAAATTACGGGAGCGCCCCGAGCGGTCCCGCTTCTTGAGGAAAAAGCACCGTGGCCCTTACTTTAAATAGCATCGTCAAATTGCCGAAGTCCAAAAAGATCCTGATCTTGGTGGGAGTCCTCGCCTTGCTCTCGGGGCTTTATGCTTATCTGGTCTACCTGCCCACTTCAGGGGAACTTGATAATAAAAGAAAAGATATGGGTAAACTGGAGACACAACTTCGGGAACTGCGGACGATCGCCGAGAACATGAGGCGTTTTCAGGCTGAAGCGGCCAAGCTGCGGGAAGAACTGGCGGTCGCCGTGGCCCAACTTCCCACGAGCAAAGAAATCCCCTCTCTGTTAGCCAACGTCTCCAACCTGGGGAAGGAAGCAGGGTTAGAATTCCTCCTTTTCCGCCCCACCCCTGAAGTTGGCCGGGAGTTTTACGCGGAGATTCCCGTAGAAATCAGAGTGAAGGGCAGCTATAATGCTGTGGCTGTCTTCTTTGACAAGGTAGGGAAACTACCCCGGATCGTGAACATTTCCAGCCTCACGATGGAGGGAGCGAAAGAGGTTTCTGGGAGATGGGAGATTGCCACTGCTTGCACAGCCACCACGTTTAAATTCATCGAAAAGCCAGCAAGTGAGCTAACCAAGGATAAGAAAAGTGAGGAAAAAAAGGGAGCACCTCCCAGTAAGAAGTAATGAACGCTTTCCTATGAAAGGATTTGGGTTCATTTTGCTTTTCAGCGTCTCTCTGGTTTTGGGGGGGTGCGGAGGAGAAGCACCAAAACCGACAAAAGTCCCCATGCCTCCGGTTGGGAAAAAGCCTGGCGTTCCTGCTCCGATCCCTTCCCCGACTATCGTGGAAGCGAGAGCACAAGCCGCTCCCGTGGCGATTTATACATATGACCCAAAGGGGAAACCTGATCCTTTCAGACCCCTGGTTGTGGAAAGGCCAGAGACGCCACTACCTCTAAAGCCCAAGAAGGTCGAGGAGGTTTCTGCGGGGGGGGTCACGCCTCTGGAAAGGATGGATTTGGCCCAGTTGAAGCTGGTCGCCGTCATTTGGAATGTTCCTGATCCCAAGGGCATGGTTGAGGATGGAACGGGAAAGGGATACGTCCTTTCTATCGGAACATCCATCGGAAAGCACAAAGGGAAAGTCACCCAAATCACGCCCAAAGGAGTGATGGTCAGCGAAAAACATGAGACTTCTCCAGGGAAGTTTAAAACTCATGAGGTTACCCTCAAGTTGTATCCGGAATAATTAATAAGGAGGAGACATGGAGGTATTTTTTAAAAAATCTTATCTGCGCCTTTTTTGGGGGGTGTTGATCATTCTGTTTTTTGCCTCCCCTTCTTTCCCTCAGGCTCCGCCAGAAAAAGCTACGCCTTTTTCTATCTTAAAGATTGAGATGACGGAGACCAGTAAGGGTTCACGGGTGACGATCGAGGGCTCAAGGGCGTTTGATTATGCGGCATATAAAATGGCCAACCCCCTTCGGGTGGTGGTGGAATTACCCCAAGCCCAACTGGGAAAATTGGTTGGGCCGATCGAGGTGCAAAACGGGATAGTCAATGTAATTCGTAACATCCAAGTTGAAGACCCAACAAAACCCGGAGCTCGTGTCGAGATTGCCCTTGAGCAGAATGTGGAGTACTCCCTTGAATCTGAAAAAAATCTGCTGTATGTGGACTTGGTCCGACCCAGCGCTGCTGTCGAGGTAAAAGAAGAAAAAAGGGAAGCTTTAGTGGAGAAGCCCCTAAAACCAGCGAAGGTGTTAAAAGAGTTAGACATCTTGGCCAAGACGGATTGGGTGAAGGTGGATCTCAGGGGGGATGGCACGATGCCGGACCATAAGAGCTTCCAATTAACTAAACCTTCTCGTCTGGTCGTGGATCTTCCCCGGTTGAGTAATGCTTCTTCAAAGAGGAACATTGACGTAGGGAGCAAATTGTTAAAAGATATTCGCATCGGTCAGCACCCAGATAAATTGCGCTTAGTTTTTACTTTCCCGGAAACGAGAATCCCTCCTTTCCAGTTGGCTAAAGAGGGCGAGAGCCTCACCCTCCTATTGGCCAGGACCCAAGAGGAGATGCCTGCCAGAGAAACCCCTCCAGTTGCCCCACCTGCAAAGCCAGTTGAGATTGTGGAAGCGATCCCCAAAGCTGAAGCGGTGCCGAAAGCCGAAGTAGTGGCCAAAGCTGAACCAGCCCCCAAAGCCGAGGTAGAACCCAAAGTCGAAGCTGTACCCAAAGCCGAAGTTGTGCCGAAAGCCGAGGAAGAACCCAAACCAGAGGTAGCCCCTAAGGCCGAAGCTAAGCCAGAAGCCGCCGTTCCTGCGCCGGAGGAAAAGCCCGAGATTCCCGAAAAAAAGATTCCAGCCGAGGTCAAACCGGTACCAGCAGAGGTGGTTAAGCCGGTAGTGACTCCATACAAAGGGGCAAAGATTTCGCTGGATTTCAAAGATGCAGACATCCACAATATTTTTCGCCTGATTGCGGAAGTGAGTAACTTGAATATCATTACCACCGAAGACGTAAAGGGGAAGATCACCATTCGACTGGTGAATGTTCCCTGGGATCAGGCTTTGGACGTTATCCTATCGACGAAAAATTTGATAAAAATCGAAGAAGGGAATGTTCTCCGTATCACGACCATCGAGACTGTGAAGAAGGAGAGGGAGGACAAGCAGAAAGAAGAAGAGAGTTTACTCAAAACTCGCGAGACTAAATTGAAGCTGGAAGAACCCGAAAGAAAGATTTTAAAAGTAAATTATGCCGATGCCACTGAATTGCAAAAGCTCCTCTTAGAACAGAAAGAATTGGGGAAAGGCTTTCTTAGCCCTCAGGGTTCGGTGAAGGCCGATAAGCGCACAAACACTTTAATCATTCAGGATATTCGCAATAGATTAGAAGCAATTGAGCAACTGATCAAAGATTTGGATAGTCCCACACCCCAGGTGCTCATCGAAGCCCGGGTCGTTCAGGCCCAGACGACCTTCGGACGCTCGTTAGGTAGCCCATGGGGTGGAAGCTCCAACCAGATCGGGGGGGGACAATGGTTTTGGGGGCTTACGGGAAATAACCCGAGTGCTTCAGCTGGATGGGGATTTACGCCCAGTGCCACTGGAGCCAGCACTCCCTTAATCATGCCCTCCAATTTCGTGGTAAATTTCCCGGCTACCACTGCTAATACTCCGGTGGGAGGATTTGGAATTTCCTTTGGCAAACTGACCGGCAGTTTGGTGAACCTGGATTTGAGACTCCAACTGGGAGAGACTGATGGCCAGACAAAAGTGATCGCCCGGCCCAAACTGGCCACCTTAGATAACAAAGAAGCGCACATCAAACAGGGAGAAAAAATCCCCTACGAAACCACTTCCCAGGCCGGAACTCAAGTGCAGTTCATCGATGCCGTTCTTTCTCTGAAGGTGACCCCTCATGTGACCCCGGATGGAAGTATATTGATGAAAGTGATGGTGACCCGAGATGCTCGAGGAGCTTTCCGCAGCCCTATCAATCAGGTTCCCAGCATAGACAACCGCGAAGCCTCTACCGAGGTTCTGGTGAAAGACGGAGAAACCCTTGTAATTGGCGGAATTTATGAAACGGAAAAGAGCACGACCGAACATGGAATTCCCTGGTTGATGAAAATTCCCATCTTAGGATGGCTGTTTAAAAACCAGGAAGTATTTGAGAGTAAGAAGGAACTCCTCATTTTCATCACCCCCACCATCATCCAAACCAAAGTGGAGTCCTAGAAAATTCCGTCGCCGCAGAAGGGCACCCCGAGGGTGCCCTTTTTTTATCTGGCTGGCAGCCAAAAGCTACTTCCCCAGGAAGGGTTTTCTTTAACCTTGCAGATGAAATAGGGTTGTGGTATTTTTTCAATTGGATGGTTTGGGAGGAAAGAATGAACCGGCGATATGATCCTCAGAGCGTGGAAAAAAAGTGGCAGCAGATATGGGAAGAACGCCGGCTCTTCCAATCCGCGGAGGATCCCCAGCGAAAAAAGTATTATGTTTTAGAAATGTTTCCCTATCCTTCGGGGAAAATCCACATGGGGCACGTGCGGAATTATTCCATCGGCGATGTAGTGGCTCGATACAAGCGGATGCGCGGATTCAACGTGATCCATCCCATGGGTTGGGATGCTTTCGGGATGCCGGCGGAGAATGCCGCGATCCAACATGGCGTTCATCCAGCAAAATGGACTGAGGATAACATCGCCGCCATGAAAAAACAACTTCGGCGGATGGGTTTTAGCTATGACTGGAGGCGAGAACTGTCTACCTGTGATCCGTCATACTATCGCTGGGAACAATGGCTGTTCCTGAAGATGTACGAGAAAGGACTGGCTTACAAGAAAAGCTCTTCGGTCAACTGGTGCGAAAGCTGCCAGACCGTGCTGGCCAACGAACAAGTGGAGGCCGGGAGATGTTGGCGCTGCAGCGAAGAGGTGATCCAAAAAGAGATGGAAGGATGGTTCTTCAAGATCACGGCCTACACAGAAGAATTACTAGATTATTGTGACAAACTCCCTGGCTGGCCCGAGCGGGTAATTACCATGCAGAAGAATTGGATTGGTAAATCCGAGGGAGCAATCATTCACTTTCCTCTGGGGGAAAGAGAGGGCTTTATCCCGGTTTTTACCACCCGGCAGGATACGATCTTCGGGGCAACTTTCATGATCTTGGCCCCGGAACATCCCCTGACCTTGGAGCTTTCGGGAAGAACACCCCAGGAGAGGGAAGTGAGAGAGTTTGTGGAGCGAATCAAAAAACAAGACCGGGCTAAGCGTACGGCAGAGGATTATGAAAAAGAAGGACTTTTTATCGGGGCCTTCTGCCAAAATCCTCTCACCGGCAAGGAAATCCCCATCTTTGTAGGGAACTTTGTCTTGATGGATTACGGCACGGGAGCAGTGATGGCTGTCCCTTCCCATGATCAGAGGGATTTCTATTTTGCTAAGAAATTTAACCTTCCCTTAGTGGTGGTCATTCAGCCGGAGGGAGAGCCTTCCTTAAGCACGGAGAGGATGACCGAAGCTTATACGGGAGAAGGTATTTTAGTCAATTCCGGTCCTTTCAACGCAATGCCCAGCTGTCAGGCCCGACAAGCCATTGCCAGCTATTTGGAAGAAAAAGGCCTTGGCCAAGGAGCTGTGACTTATCGCTTGCGGGATTGGGGAATTTCGCGGCAGCGGTACTGGGGAACCCCCATCCCGATCATTTACTGCCAGGAATGTGGAACAATGCCGGTACCAGAAAAAGATCTGCCAGTAGTACTTCCTCAAGATGTCCAGCTCACCGGTCTGGGAATATCCCCCCTATCTAACGTTCCCGAATTCGTGAACACTTCCTGCCCCCGATGCAGAAAGCCGGGCAAACGGGAGACGGATACCATGGATACTTTCGTGGAGTCCTCCTGGTACTTTGAGCGCTTCTGCAGCCCGCAAGAGAATCGGGGAATGTTTGACCGGCAGAAAGTTCATTACTGGATGCCTGTGGATCAGTACATCGGCGGGATCGAACATGCTATCCTCCATTTGCTCTACTCTCGGTTTTACACCAGAGTCCTCCGGGATTTCGGGCTGGTGAATTTTTCTGAACCTTTTACCAACCTTCTAACGCAAGGGATGGTCGTTAAGGAAACACATTTCTGCTCCCGGGACGGCTTTCTCTTCCCGGAAGAGGTAGAGGATGAGAAGACTTGCAGAAAATGCGGGCATCCGGTCCAGGTGGGGCGCACAGAGAAGATGAGCAAATCGAAAAAAAATGTAGTGGAACCCGATTCCTTGATGGATAAATATGGGGCAGACACCGTGCGCCTTTTCTGCCTTTTTGCCTCACCGCCAGAAAAAGACCTGGAGTGGAATGAACAGGGAGTAGAAGGATCTTTTCGCTTTTTGAATCGGGTCTGGCGCCTGATGGAGGAATGGGCGGGAATATCAGGGAGGGCGGAATTGCCCCGGAAGGAGTGGAATCTTCCCGAAGCCCTTCGCCATCTGCGGCGAAAGACGCATCTGACCATCAAAAAGGTTACGGAAGATATCGAAAACCGCTTCCATTTTAACACGGCCATCAGCGCCATTATGGAACTGGTGAACCTCCTTTACCAAGACGAAGGAAGATTGGAGGATAAGACCCCCTTTACTTTAGGGGTCTGGCGAGAAGCGCTGGAATCGATCGTCATCCTCCTTTCGCCCATTGTCCCCCACATCTGCGAGGAACTCTGGGAAATACTGGGCCAGGCCGAGAGCGTTTCCCGAGTTTCCTGGCCTGAGTATGAACCTGAAGCCCTAAAGGACGAAGAGGTTCTGATTGTCATTCAGGTGAACGGGAAACTCCGCGGTCGAGTCATGGTGGGGGTTCATGCCTCCGAAGAAGAGGTGAAAGAGGCGGTCCTGGCCAACCAGCGAGTTCAAGAATTTTTAAAAGACCAGCCTGTCAAGAAGTTCGTCCTGGTCCCGAAAAAATTGGTCAATTTAGTCGTATGAGCTGCGTTGAAAGGTGATAATATTCGAACGAATTTTCCTCCCAGGTCTTTTTGGCCATATCTTTGAATACCCTTTAAGGAGGTATCCATGGGCGGATGGAAATGGGCGCGTTGCGGAGCAGTGGCCATTGCTCTGGCCATCGGGATTGCCGGATGCGTTTACACACAACGCACAAAGATTGCGCCTCCCGTTGTAGCTGCCTTTAAGGGGGAGTCGCGGGTGGATCCATACCTCCTTGATCACCAGCCCCAGACAGTGGCTGTCTTGCCCTTCTCGAACAGGACCGATAAGCAAGAAGCCTTCGACATAGTTCGTAAATCCTTCCAGGGACATTTCAGCAGATTGAATTATACCACCATGCCTTTATTCAAAGTGGATGACTCTCTCAATAAAGCCGGCTTAGATACTCCGGAAAAAGTTGCCCAGGCTTCGCCGCAAAGACTTCGAGAAATTCTAAAAGCTGATGCGGTCATCCGGGGAGATATCACCCATTACGAGCGAGTTTTTGTGGGGGTTTACTCCCAAGTAGCCGTAGGGGCTGAAGTTCGGATGGTCGAAGGAAAATCAGGGAAAGAACTCTGGTGGGCCAAAGATGTTTCTCGTAAACATGCCGGAGGGATATCCACAACGCCAGTCGGGTTGATCTTAACCGCCGTCGCCACTGCCCTGAATATAAGGGAGATTGAGCTACTCCGTTCCTCAGATGATCTCTTCCGAGATATGGTCAAAACCATCCCTCAACCCACGCTGGCCCAAGCCCTGAGGCCCCCGAACATTACCATATTAGTGCACGATGGAATGAGGCGTTCGGATAAATACGCCAATAAAGTAGGGGATGTCATTAAGGTAGCCATGGAGGGAGACCCAAGGATGAGGGCTTTCTTCGGGATCGGGGATTTCAAAAAGGACGTTCCTCTTAAGGAAGGAGAGCCAGGCGTCTACGTGGGAAGTTATAAGGTTATGCCCAGAGACAATGCCGAGGATGCGCTCATCACAGGAACGCTCATGAATGATGCCGGCAGTTCTACAGATTGGGTAGATGTACTGGGTCCAGTAACCATCGACACCACGCCGCCGGAAATGCCCGGGGGATTAAGAGCCCTTGGAAGGGACAGAATGGTGGATTTGAGCTGGTCGAAGAGCGTAGACAAAGACATCGCCAAGTATAAAATTTATAGGAGCGGTACCCCTCTGACCGGATACCAGGAAGTGGCGACAACTGAATTAACCGCTTTCCATGATAAGAACCTGAAGAATGAAATGAGTTATTATTACAAAGTTTCCGCCGTAGACTTGGCCGGCAACGAAAGTAAACTTTCGGACCTAACCAAAGCAACGACTGTGACGCCTGGCCCAACTCCTGTTCAGGGGATGATCTTAGGAGAAACAACCTGGTACGCCGGAGCGAGTCCTTACATTATAGAAGGGCAGGTCTTGGTGGGCCAAAAGGCTACCCTGTTCATCGAACCGGGAACCATCATTCGCTCCAAGGGCGAAGGGATTTCTGTCCTCGGGAAATTGATCGCCAAGGGTGATCAAAACAGCCTGATCACCCTGGAAGCGGCAGCGCCGGAGAAGCCTTGGAAGGGGATTGTTTTTGATGGAACGAAAAATGAAGAAAGCGCCATCGAATATGCCAAAATCAGGGGGGCGGTTGCCGGGATTACCTGCCTTTCGTCTTCGCCAGTAGTTGCCCACAACGATATTTCCAATAACCAAGTGGGCATTCGGATCAGTGAATCTTTCTCCCAGCCCAAAATTTTGGGGAACACCATTTCTTCCAATGCGATGGCTGGAGTTGAAGTCTCGGCGGCGGCGACTCCTCATCTGGAAGAAAACGAGATCCGCGGCAACCAAAAGGATGGAGTCTCCAGCCGGGAAGCCAGGCCGTTGTTGATGAAAAATCGAATCGCGAATAACGGGGAAGTCGGAGTCCGGCTTTTTTCATCAGCGGCTCGTCTGCTCCACAACAACATTCATGACAACGGGAAATATGAGGTTTACAACGCTCTGGAGAGGGATGTGCATGTGGAGGCCAAAGACAACTGGTGGGGGACAAAGGAGGGTCTGAAGGTTATCGGAAAAATTTTTGGTAGAGTGGAATACCAGCGGGTGCTGGACGCTCCCTATCCCCAGGGCAGGCCACTGGACCTTTCTATCCTGAAAAGTCCGCTGACTGGCCCAATTGACCGAGACTCTTTCCTGACCTTAGTCAACAGCCCCTACGTAGTGGAGAAGGATGTGATTGTAGAGAAGGGGGCCACTCTTTTCATCGAGCCCGGGGTAACTCTAAGGTACAACCCGGGAGCTTCGATGGTTGTAAAAGATGGGGGCGTTGATGCCAGGGGGACAGGTGACCAGGTGATAACTTTTACATCTAACAGTTCCTCGCCCTCGCCAGGGAGTTACCCTTCTGGGGTAAAGTTTGAACAGCCTTCGAAGCTGGCCAGTTTCTTCCGCTATTGCATTTTCGAATACGCTGAGACGGGCTTAGACATTTCTTATGGTGCCCCCGAAATCGATCATTGCTTGATTGCCCATCATTCTCAAGTTGGAGTTAAGGTAGCCAGGGAGGCTGAGCCCAGAATTTTTTTCAGCACCTTCGCCAAGATTTTGGGGACTGGGGCAGTGGTGGCTCTGGGGGCCTCCAGGCCTAAAATTAACCGAAATAATTTCCTGGATAACCCATTTGCCATTCAAAGTTTCTCTTCGATTTATTTAGACGCCAGGGAGAACTGGTGGGGGTCGAGTCCACCAAAAGAATCGCTATTTTTGGGGGAGATCAATTATAAACCTTGGCTAGATGGTCCAGCAGTGGGGGCCTTTCAAGGGAGGAAGCCGTGAAGCGCGCTTTGACTGGTATTATATTTTTATGGGTAGTTGCCTGGACGGCGATGATTTGGGCAGGGCAGGGGGAGGTAATCGAGCTTATCGGTAATGGGGAAATCAACTGGTCTCAGGGGATCATCCTTGCCAAGGGGAGTGGAGCTCCCCCCAAAGAGGCCAAAAATATTGCTCAGGCGCGTTTGCTGGCTGAGCGGGCAGCCTTATCCGATGCCCGGCGCAACCTTCTGGAGGTGCTCAAAGGAGTGCGCATTGATTCGATGACCAGCGTCGAAAGTCATATGCTCAAAAGCGACCAGATCCGGCTGAGTGCCGAAGGGTTCATCCAGGGCTCCGCGGAGATGAAGGATCAGAGGAGATACCTTTCTGATGGGGCCATCGAGGTAACCGTGGCCATGAACCTAACCGGAGATTTTTTAGTTTTGATGCTCAGCCTACCCAAAGAATTGAAAATCACCAAACCCTTTGTAATGGAAAGACCTTCTCCCCAACTACCCCCTGCTCTCCCAGAGAAAAAATTGGAACCGCTTTTGGAAAGACCAAAAGTCGGGGAGCCAGAAAAGCCGTTGTTGGAAACAAAACCCTCGCCGCCTCTTGCAGATCTTCCGAAATTTACTGGATTGGTAGTCGATGCCCGCGGTCTCAACATGCGGGCGGCATTGATCCCCAAGATTCTGAATGAGGGCGGTCAGGAGTTGTACCGGGGGCCATATGTTCCCTATGAGAAAGCAGCCCAAAATGGCCTGGCTCTTTATAGTAAAGATCTGACCGCAGCCCAAACAAACCCCCGAGTGGGGAAAAATCCCTTGACCGTCAAAGGGTTCAAGGTGAAACCTGAGAGCCCTTCAGACATCATCTTGAGCGCTGAGGAGTCCAAAAAGGTTGCTCCGTTTACGCAGAAGGGGACCTTCTTGGAAGATTGCCGGGTCATGATCGTTTTGGATTGAGGGGCTTTTGCAAAGAGTTTCCGTCTTCATCCTTTTAGCTGTTCTTTCTTCTTCTGCGGGTTGTGGGTACCATTTTGCCGACAGCAGAAGCGGGCTTCCATCCGGCGGCCGGTCGATTGCCATTTCGGGCTTCGCCAACCAAACGATGCAAACCGGTATTGAGAGCGAACTGACCCGTGCCTTGGTGGAGAAGTTTATTTCCGCCGGACGATTAATCGTGACGAAGCAAATTTCGGCAGAGGCCTTACTGACGGGGAGTGTCAGATCCTTTGTTATTTCTCCTGTTACCGTGACTAGCGGGACTCAGGTGGCCACGGAATACCGGGCCACTCTGACCATCGAAGCGACCCTGCAGCGACAAAGAGATGGGAAAGTCCTCTGGAAAGGAGAGGTCAGCGAGTGGAGGAATTACCGAGTAGTCTCTGACTTGACTACCACCGAAGCCAACAAGAGGGAGGCCATCCGCCAGATATCTGAGCGTTTAGCCGAGAGGCTGCATGTGATGGTTTGGGAAGATTTTTAACGCTGGAGATGCCGAACCAATCTCCCGATTCCTTAGGAATGAAAGCGCAAGAATTTTTCCGAGATGTTGAAAGAGGAGATTTACGCCCTTTCTATTACCTCTACGGGCCAGAAAGAGGGCTGATCGAGGAAGCCTTGAATAAAATCAAGGAGAAGGCCCTTAACCCGGCAACTCGGGAATTCAATTTCGAGATATTGGACGCCAAAGAGCATACCGAGGAAACCATTCTGGCAAGCTTTCAGATTTTTCCCGTTCACTCTCCTCGGCGCTTGGTGGTGATTCAGCAGGCAGATCTCATATGGAATAAGGACGCCTCCTCCTATATCGACTATTTCTTAAGTCCGAACCCCCTGACCTGCACCGTCTTCCTTGGCGAGAAAGCCGACCTGCGGACCAAATTTTTCCAGGCCCTGGGAAAAAAGGGTGCGGCCATCCCCTTCTATCCTCTCTCGGAAGGGGAACTGATCCATTGGATTCATTCGCAAATAAAGAAGTTGGATCATCAGATATCCGAGGAAGCAGTTGCCCTGCTAATGGAGCGGGTTGGCCCAAACCTGCAAGAACTTAAGCTTGAACTCCAGAAATTAGCCTTAAGAAAAAGGGGAAGAGGCCAAATTGCCGAAGAGGATGTGCTTAACTTGACCGAAGATATCCGGAGTGAAAATCCCTTCGAACTTCCCCCGGCAGTGGCCCGTTTAGATCTTAAGGGGATGCTTCGCCTTCTGCGGAAAAATTTGCAGCAAGGAGAACCTCCCCTTCTCCTTTTCTTGCTGATCGTCCGTCAGCTCCGCCTGATCAGGAGGGCGCAAGATCTCAAATCAGGAGGGTGCTCAAAGAAAGAAATAGAGACAAGGCTTAGGATTTTTCCGCGGAAGGCAGAAGATTTTTGGGAACAGGTCGAGAACTTTCCCCTTTCCTCTCTGGACCAACTTTGGCTCCTTACCTTGGAAGCGGATCAAAAACTCAAAGCCAGCTACTTGGAAAAAGGGCTTCTGCTGGAAAAATACCTCTGGGACCTGTACTTCCACGGTTGGGGGGGATGGACAGCCGGCAGGGCAATGAATCATCCCCCAGGGCATAAGGGTTGACTTTGAGGAATTTAGGCCGGGATCCTCAGGGCGTTAACCTTTTTGGTTAAGCGGGAAATTTTGCGAGCGGCCGTTTTTTTGTGGATTACTTTCTTTGAGGAAGCTCCCTGGATCGTCGGAATGGCGCCGGCCAAAGTCTCGCGGGCTTCCTCAAGGTTTTTCCCCTCGACAGCTTTCAATACCTTCTTGGAATAGGTTTTTATGGCAGATTTGATCGTGGCGTTGCGCATCCGCCTTCTTTCGCTTTGACGCGCTCTTTTCAGGGCTGAAGCATGAGTGGTCAAGTTACCTCCTTTTCTTTAAACCCATTTGGTTTTATTAGCAGATAGAATGGCCGGAATGTCAAGTTTTTTATCGGTGGTTTAGGGACAATGAGACACGGGCTGTTCGATCAAAGCCCCTTTCTCATTTTTGGGGGATGATGAGTTAGATGAGCAGATACAGAAAAATTGCCAGAGCAGCCAGCGTAGTTGGAGGAGCCACGCTCCTTTCCAGGGTCTTTGGTTTCGTTCGGGATATGGTGATAGCCCAATTCTTTGGGACGGGAATGTCTACCGATGCCTTTTTCGTTGCTTTTCGCATTCCCAACCTCCTCCGGAGACTGGTGGGGGAGGGAGCGCTCACAGCTTCCTTTATTCCGGTGTATACAGAGTACCTCCACCAGCGCCCCAAGGAGGAAGGGGACGAGTTAGTAAATACTTCTTTTTCTGTTGGCGCGATCCTTTTGATCCTGGTGGCCAGCCTGGGCGTTATTTTTTCCCCCTGGATCGTTAAAGTCATGGCCTATGGCTTCACCGAGGAACCTGAGAAATTCAGGCTTACGGTATTGCTCAACCGACTGATGTTCCCTTTTATCTTCTTCATCGGCTTAGCTGCTTTGGCCATGGGGGTCCTAAACTCTTGGAAACATTTTGCCGCCCCGGCGTTTGCCCCCGTGCTTCTGAATCTATCGATTATCTCCTGCGCCCTTTTCTTTTCGGGGATCCTTAAGGAGCCTATATTATCCCTAGCCATCGGTGTGATCTTTGGAGGGGCCGCCCAATTCTTCTTTCAGATTCCTTTCATCCTCAAGAAAGGAATCGTTCCTCGATTTCTCTTCAACCTTTCCCATCCCGGGATGAGGCGCATCGGAGCCCTGATGGCTCCTTCGGTTTTAGGCCTGGCTGTCACGCAGCTCAACGTGCTGGTGAGTACGTTTTTGGCGTCTTATCTTCCTGAAGGAAGTGTCTCCTACCTTTACTATGCTGACCGGCTATTGGAATTCCCCATGGGAATTTTTGCCATCGCCATCGCTACGGCCGTTCTCCCGGCTATGTCGGAATGCACGGCCAGAAGCGATATGGAGGGGTTGAGGGAAACCCTTTCTTTCGCTCTGCGCCTTGTCTTTTTCGTCACTTTGCCAGCGATGGTAGGGCTCATCGTTTTGCGTCTCCCCATCTTAAACCTTTTATTCCAGCGAGGAGCCTTCGACATCCAGTCGACCGCCATGACCGCGCAAGCATTGCTCTATTATGCCGTAGGTCTGGCTGCTTTTGCTGGCGTGCGCATCATCGTCCCGGCTTTTTATTCTCTCCAGGACACGAAAACCCCGGTTAAGGTAGCGTTTATAGCCCTCTTAGCCAATGCCGGCCTTGGTTCCCTACTAATGATTCCCCTGCAACATGGTGGCTTGGCATTAGCCACGTCTTTGGCTGCTGGGTTGAACTTCACCTGGCTCATAATTCTGTTAAAAAAGAAGTTAGGGAGGATTGGGGCTTCGAAAATCATTCCGTCCTTCCTAAAGAACTTGGGGGCTTCTGCTTTGATGGGGGTTGTAGTTTATACATTATCCTATGGCGGTCCATGGGAAACGACTGGAGTAACCGCAGAAAAGCTAAGCCTTCTGCTGGGAGCCATTTTGTTGGGGATCTTAGTTTATGGAGGTGCAGGTTATCTGCTAAGAAGTGAAGAATTGTATTCTCTGCTGGAGATAATCAGGAAGAAGATCAGTGAGAGGGCATAAAATGTCATGCTCATTTCTTCTCGCAATCTAGTAAAGTTCTTGAATTCTTAATTTTTCTTTTTCACCAGCTTGCCGCATATTATTTTCCTCATAAGATTTTTCTCCCCGCCTTTTCTGGGATAGGATGAATCATCCAAGAAATCGGGAGCCATTGTTCGCTTAGCTGTTTCTTGGGCCGAAATGGTCATTCCCACGTAGGAAAATGGGGAAAGGCGTATGCCAGGTGTCACCCTGGGAATTTCTCAGATGGGTGCCAGGCTTTAAAAATCTCCTGGGATCTACGGGACTTTTATTTCCTCGGGAAACGCTAATCTCAGAAAACCAAGTTTCATAGAGAGAGAAGGCCATTCCCTGGAGTTCCCTTGTTTGGCGGGCCAAGGAAATATCTTGACTTTTTAATGGAAAAGTTTATCATAAGCGTATTAATATGGGACTGGCCAAAAGGAAAAGAAGAGGCGGAGAAAGAATGGGAAAATGACAAAGGAAATTGATAAATTTGAAATCTTGGAAGAGAAGATCACGCAGCTGGTGGACGCCTACGCCTCCCTAACAAATGAGAAAGCCTCTCTGGGAGAAAAGCTAGCCCAGAAAGAGTTGGAAATTCAAGGGCTGACGGAGAAAGTGGCCCGTTTGTCCAAAGAGCGGGAAACCGCCAGAGAAAAGGTGGAGGGGCTTTTGAATCGGCTTGACATTCTCATCTCCGCCGATCGGCCACATTGAATATTGAATAAAGATGGAAAACCTCGTTCGGATACAAATTCTGGGGCGTGAATACACCGTAAAGAGTGATGAGGAAGAAGGGCGGGTTAGGAAAATTGCTGAATATGTGAATCAAAAAATCAAAGAAGTTGCGGAGGGTAGCAAGACTGTTTCGACTCTAAACATAGCGATTCTGGCCGCTTTGAACATTGCCAATGACTATTTTAAAGCAGTGGAAAGTCAAAAAAGTTTCACCCAAACGATTGAAGCAAAGTCCGGCCGGTTGATTGAAATGATTAATGCGCAAATTGATTGAGAGACTTAGATAGCCCATCCCCTGCGATGTTGGTGATGATGCCATATTCTTTGATCCAACAGCAAGAGAACGGGAGCTGTCCCTTATTGCGGCTGGCCTGTCCCAAATCGGCAACGAACTGGGAACGCCAAAAGTAATAATATGGCCCCCACCTAGAAAAACTAGGTTCAAAAAGAAAGCATCACACGGCATTTGCGGGGGATACAGAAAGTAGGGTTATCGGTTTTATCCTGTGATTTTTAGGATCCTTTGAGGATATTGTAAGAGCAGAGGGAGAATTTAAACAGAAAGTAAAGGAAGAAAAAAGCTTAAGTTTCATGGATAGATTTAAAAAACTTGGCCAAAATGATACTTCCCCGAAAAAGGGGAGAGGAAAGAAAATGTTGGTAAGTTTTGGCGCAAAGGAAAACCACACCGAAAGATTTAGAAAAACTGCTTAAGCCTGAATTTCCTCCTTTCCTTTTCTCCCGCAAAATTTATTAAACCAAAAAGGAGATTTTTCAGGGTTTATTCGGCGACCAATTTGCCGGATCATTCCCTGCATGAAAGAGAATATGCCAGTGAATATCTATATGATGATGGGAGCGGGTCTGGTTCTCCTTCTGGTCGGTATCTTGCTAGGCATGCTCCTGCACAGAAAGATGACCGCGCTTCGGTCTCGATTGGCCGAGCAGAAGGCCCGAGAGGCGGTCGAAGAAGCCAAGAGAGAAGCCGAATCCATTAAGAAAGAAGGTGAGATCCAGGCTAAAGATCATTTCTTCCGGGCCAGGACGGAATTTGAAGCTGAAGCCAAAGAACGCCGCCAAGAACTGCTGAATATGGAGAGGCGATTGCTGCAGAAAGAAGAAAATTTGGAGAAGAGGGTTGATCTTTTGGATCAAAAGGAGTCTGGTCTATCTAAGCGGGAGAAGGCGTTGCTTCAGCAAGAGAAAATCGTCGGCGAGAAAGAGAAGAAATATGCCGTGATGGTTGAAGAGCAGCGGCAGAATCTGGAACGCATTGCGGGAGTTTCCGCAGAAGAGGCCAAGGAACGTTTGATGAAGCTCGTGGAGAGTGAAATGCGACATGAATCTGCCAAGCTTATAAAAAAGATTGAAGAAGAGACGCAGAGCCAAGCAGACAAACGAGCCAAAGAGATTATCGTCTCGGCCATTCAACGTTATGCGGCAGATTACGTGGCCGAGGAAACTGTTTCGGTAGTCAACCTACCCAATGAGGAGATGAAAGGTAGGATCATCGGTAGGGAGGGGCGGAATATTCGAGCTTTAGAGGCAGCAACGGGAGTGGATTTGATCATCGATGATACCCCGGAAGCTGTGATCATCTCAGGCTTTAACCCCATCCGCCGGGAGATCGCTCGCATTACACTTGAACGATTGATCACGGATGGCCGCATCCATCCCGGGCGGATTGAAGAAATCGCAACGAAAGTTGAACAAGAGATGGAGCAGACCATCCGGGAGAGTGGAGAACGGGCGACTTTTGATGTAGGGGTCCACGGGATTCACCCAGAATTAATCAAGATGGTGGGGAAACTAATATTCCGTACCAGTTTTGCGCAAAATGTTTTCCAGCATTCTTTAGAGGTGGCCTTCCTCGCTGGGGCCATGGCTGCGGAACTTGGAATAAACATCAAGCAGGCCAAACGGGCTGGGCTTCTCCATGACATTGGTAAGGCTGTGGACCATGAAGTGGAAGGAGCGCATGCTTTGATTGGAGCTGATCTAGCTCGAAAATACGGGGAGGCTCAAAGAATCATCCACGCCATTGCCGCTCATCACGATGATGAAAAACCCCAGACTACTCTGGCCATCTTGATCCAGGCAGCCGATGCTTTATCTGCGGCTCGCCCGGGTGCTCGACGGGAGATGCTGGAGACTTATGTCAAGCGGTTAGAGGAATTGGAAAGAATTTCATATTCATTTCCTGGAGTTAGCAAAGCTTATGCGATTCAAGCAGGTAGGGAAGTCCGAGTGATCGTAGAAAATGAGGAGATCTCCGATGCTGATGCTATAATGCTAAGCAGGGATATTGCTCGCAAAATCGAAAACGAATTGAGTTACCCGGGGCAGATTAAAGTAACGGTAATCAGAGAAACCAGAGCCGTGGAATATGCTAAGTAGTTAAAAGGGCTGATGAAAAAGAAAATTTAAGTATTTTAGTTGACAAAAAAAAATAAATGCTTTACTTTAAACAATTGGAAAAGAGATAATTCTGCAAAAAAATTTGCCCTCAATTCATTTTTTTCTCTTGACAATCTTCTGAATTATTTATATACTAAAAATCTTCGATTATAATCTTGTTCTTTGAAAACTAAATAGCAAAATCCTTGTCGTTGGGTCTTCTCTTCGTAATAAAGCCAAAGTTCTAAGGAACTTGGCACACGATTTAATTGGAGAGTTTGATCCTGGCTCAGAACGAACGCTAGCGGCGTGCCTAACACATGCAAGTCGTACGAGAAATCCTGAGCAATCGGGAGAGTAAA
>JACRCA010000116.1 GCA_016234425.1 Deltaproteobacteria bacterium
GACCCCTTTGGACCGAAGGCCCCTGCCGCGTGGGCTGCAGTTCGGGACCCTCGGGGACTACAGAGACTAATCGAGACTGCCCGCCCGAAGCCACTTCCGCCGGGCATAGACGTCGTCTATCGATTGGAGGATGATCCACATAGGCAGATCGTCATCCGAACTGGGGATATTCGCCACGTTACCAACATTGATGTTGTGGTTATTTCTGAGAATACTGATATGCAACTCGCCCGCTATTACGATCCCTCGATATCAGGAACTCTTCGTTATCTCGATGCAGAGCGGGGAATGGATGGGTGGGTCGTACGCGATGCGCTAGACGAGAGGCTAAAGATGTTGATCAAGCAAGATAAGATCAGGCTCCCTGTGATGCCTGGAACAGTCCTCGCTATGCCCACCACTAGACTTGCAGACCAAGGTATCAAATACGTGTTTCTGGCGGCGACAGTCCGTGGTGATGGTGTTGGTTCTGGGTACAGTGCATTGGCCCCAGGGGTGATTCAAAACTGCGTTCGTGAGTGCTTCCAGCGGTTCGATGAACTGGCACAGACTGACCGGCTGGAAAGTATCCTCTTCCCGGTTTTCGGCGCCGGGACTGCGAAGCAGGATCCTGAACAGGCAGTTGACTGCTTGCTGCCGGTGATTGTCGAGTCGATGAGACGAACGCCATCATGCAGACAGACGTATGTCCTCGCTTGGGTCGAGTCGCATCGAGCGGCGTTACGGACAGTGGCACTGCGACTGGGCCTAAAGAGGGACGGGGAGTCGGCGATATCATGATCAGGATCCGACCTGAACGGCTCAATTTGGCGATAGCGCGTCAATGCTTTGTGGCATGTAAAGGATGCTATCACTTCTTCGGTCAATCGGAGCCCGACCTCAAGGCTATTGAGGCATCAGTGGCTCGGTTTGTGCGACTCGGAATCACATCCGTAACTCTTTCGGGCGGCGATCCGCTTACTCTCGGTAACCTATTTGAGTTCCTCAAGAGCCTCCGGTCGATCGGCGTAAATGATATCAAGCTCGACACTATGGGTACCAGTTTGCTCAAGCTGAGTCCGGCCTCCTCGACTCGGCAGATTCAGAATGAACGGCTGCGTAGCCTACTTGAGGGCATCAACTATCTCGGGTTGCCTTTGGATGGCGGATCTAATAACTCAGTGAGGCTTTTCCGTACCGGCCGACCGCAGATTTATGACGAAACGGTAGAGTTGTTGGACGCTATCGATCGCCACGCAGACCGACGCCTAATCGTCATCAATACCGTGGTGCACCGACTCAACTTGGGCGAGCTCCTCAAGATCCTTGAGGAGGTAAGTCGCCACTCAGCGATCACTCACTGGAATCTGTTTCAGTACACACCGACAGATCAGGTCGCCGAGCAAGTCAATCGGAAATTCGCCATCGATGAGAGAACATTTCTGCATACCTGTGCAGGCGTGCTAAGGGCAGCAGATAATCTGTCACAAGAGCGAAAGTGGTTTGGTATTGATGTGCAGACCATTCGGTCTCGGCTGGGTCAGTACCTCTTGATCAACAGCGATGGCGAATCATGGCTACCAGACCAGCATGGCCATACCGTGGGTCTTGGACCGATCGCCGGGCACGAGGAAGCCGTGCTAACTGCGTGGGCTGATGCCGTGTTCCGTATACGCAGCACTGCGGGTTTGGAGGAATCGTCTCTCCGGCCAACAATAACTATGTGGCTGCCGTGGGAGGGGGATTTCCCGGCAGTCGCATGATATTCCTTAGCTATTCCCGAGAAGATAGACACTGGGCTACACGGGTTACTACGGACCTTCACACGCAGGGCCTTCGAGTAGCCCGTGATCCTATCCTTGTTCAGGGCGACCCCTTCTGGCGACGAAGGGTGCGGTGGACACTCGAGCATAGCCAACTTATGGTTGTTCTCTGGTCCAGCCACGCTGTTCGGTCCCCATGGGTCGATCAGGAAATTCGCTATTTCAAGAGGAGAAAGCACTTCGTCCTCATCGATCAAACCCCCATACCGCAAGGGGAGGAGGTAGAGAGCCGGTGTGATCAGCATTCAGGCGACCCAATGCCGATGTGGGCGAGTCATCACAGTGTAGGGAAAATGACCGCTGATATTCATCGCCTTTGCGAACAGGAGAATCTACAGGAGCCTCGATTTTCTCAATTCGACGAGAATCAGGAATTTAGGCGGGGAGACTGCGAAAGCAATGTGGAGGATGTGAATCGGCACCGTCAAGACTATTTTGCCGCTGAAGAGGCTCGACTTGAGCGATTCTGCCGCGATCTTGGTGAGCGAGGTGTCAGGATTGCGAGAATTGAGGACCGAGTTTTGTGGCTTGATGATGGCAGCCGGCTGATTCGACTCCCGGGGGAATTTGGTAGGGGCTGCGAGTCAACGATTGCGGTATACCTCGCTGCAACACCTGTAACGAATGAGCAATACCGACGGTTTCTTATCTCCACAGGGTATCTCTCCCCGCCAACATGGCAGCATGTGGAGTTTCGGACACCCGATGCCCCCGTGGTCGGAGTGACATGGTTTGAGGCAAAAGCCTATGCAGCCTGGGCCGGTGGAGACCTTCCCACATATCTAGAGTGGAAAACGGCCGCCACGGAGGGCGATCCAAAGGTCGAATACGCAACCTGGAACGGGCAACTCGAGGAAGGAACTGCCCACTTCGGGGTTCAGTTCGCCGAAGGGGCCCCCGTATCGAATCTGGCTTATCCCGCTAATCGACTCGGGTATTACGGCATGTGCGGCAACACTTGGGATTGGTGCTCCAACAGTGATGGACCTCACCGCATAATTTGTGGGGGCGGCTACATGGATTCCTCCCGGTTTTGCCGGGTCAAAGCAGTATACCGCAATGCGCCGATAGACCGGGATTGCTCTGTAGGGTTTCGCATCAAGATCCCCATCGGCTAATCTCTGAAGGAGTAATTCGATGAAGACGACCCAAGAGATCTTGCGAGAAGTCAATCAGCTTTCCGCCCGTGAACGTGCTGCTGCGATTGCACATTATGTCTACATGAAGACCGCAGAGCGTGTTGGGTGGGGAAAGCGCGTCCCGACAGAATGGGGCCAGTTACAGCCAGATGCTCGGGACTTCAACATTGCCAGCATTGACACCTGGACTCTCGAACCCGAATTGTACGAAGCCTGGCACGATGCACTTAAGCAACTCCGCAAGGGAGCCTAACCCAGCGCTGCACACCGACGCAGGCGCCTCGCGGCTCACCATTGCCATACAGCCAGGGATGGCCAGATTTTATTTTTGGTGGCGGATAACGGCCGCGGCTTCAACCTGAAAGAAGTTTATGGCCGCGATCCGGCCAGCAGCGGCCTCGATTTGAGGGCCATGGAGGAACGGGCTCGTATGCTGAGACGCACCCTGTAAATCCAAAGCCAGGAAGAGGTTGTCACCGGGATATTTTTCAAGATCCCGGTCCTTAATTTAGGCCATCCTAAGATTGCAACTACAAGATAACTGTGTCAAGCCTTTTTCCTTCTGGTCGTTAAAGCTCCTTCTCCCCCTCTTAGTTTTTTGCTAAACTGTTTATTGCCTGGGCGGAGGATAAGGCTCTGCTGGAGAGCAACCTGAGCGCCGCCACAGGTGGCCATACGGAGAGGCAGGGCTCTTACCCTGCCTTTTCATTTCCTGCCTCTCCGGTGGCCTCCAAAGCGCTAAACTCCGGGGGGGCGGGGGCAGAGCCCCCGCAATTTGCCCATTGTTCTGCCTTGCAAACTTTCTTTGAGCCGGTAACTCTCCCAGGCAGTATTTATTATTTTGTGAACGGCATTTGGTTGGTTGGTTCCGATAATCCGATGGCCTGCAAAGACCCTTCAAGCTTCTATCCGTGCTGACTCTGAGTCAGACACCGCATGCTGCATGCGCTGGGTAGCGCTTAGGGGAACCGATTACTGAAGTTGCCCACTCTATGAAAACGGTGACTCAGGATCACCCAGCAGTTAGTCGGGCAACTTCACCAACCAAGAATTCACCATCACTCTGCATTCTGGGTTAAACTGCCAGTGGCCTTATCTGGGCTCCTTCCGGGACCACCCCGTATTCCAGGAAACGCCAGAGATCGATGAGCAGCCGTCGAGCCAGGGCCACGATGCCGATACGACGCATGCGGCTCCCACCATCAGCAAACCGTTTCAGGAACCATCGACTCAACTTGCTTCGGGGTTGAAATCGCAGCCAAGCCCAGGCGATCTCGATGGACAGCGTACGCACCCGCCGGTTGCCGGCTTTGCTGATCCCTTGTTCTCGCAGCCTTCTGCCGCTGTCGTAAGGAGTGGGTGTCAGGCCCGCCAGGCCGGCCACTTCCCGCCGGTTCCGAAACCGGCGCCAGCCGAAAAACTCCATGACGAAAGTCCTGGAACTTACCGGGCCGATCCCGGGCAGCCTCAGAAGCTGGGCCACTTGCGCCATCCTGGCGTTCTCCTCCTTAAGACGTTGCGTTTTCTCTTTTACCAGGCTGCTGATCTGTTCCTCCACCATGCGTAACCGCTCATGCACTCTTACCAGCCTCACCTTCATTTCGGACGGCAGCTCTTGGCCGTCCCAGGTACGCAGAAGCTCCAGTTCTTTGACAAACTTTTTCTTGCTCGGGTTGTTGATGCGCAGCCCTTGCTGGATCAAAATCCCATGGATCCGGTTGCGGTACCTGGTTCGCTCCCTCTTCAAAGCCTCTAATTCCCGGTGTAAATGCCTGGCGTTCTCATCCTCCCGGCTCGGCACCCGCACCACCCGCCACAGGTGCTTCTCTCCGCCATGATAGCGGACCAGCATGCTCATCAGTTTCCCCGCATCGATCCGATCGGTTTTCGCCCTCCGCAACCGCCGGTTAACTTCTAGGCTGGCAGAGTCCACCACCACATTGTCTATCCCGCAGCTCTGCAAATACCGATGCAGCCAAAAGCCATCACGTCCCGCCTCATAACAACTCACTGTCTGAACTTCGTTGCCCATGACAAAATGCCGTTTGGCTCCGATAATCGCCCTTTGGACTTGGGCCAGATCCCCAGCAGTCACTGTGACAAGTCGTAACTTGCTGCCATCGCTGCACGCCATCTTCCAGTTGCTGTTAGCCAGTTCGAAGGCGATGTACAAAACTGACACCGGTGTGCTCTTTTCTAGGTCTAAGGTTCTCTGCTTATGGTCCATGGTCAGCCTCCTCTTTGTCTTTTCTAACGGAACTTCACCTTTTATATCAGGAGGCCTGCCAAAGGAACCTTTCATAGCATCTATTTATCGTTTAGGCCATATCGCATCAAATAAATTTTGATGTATGTTCAATATGCTGCATTCTTTTTCGGAGCAGAAAAAGGAGCATGACCTCTGTCCGGGGATAACGACCGGCCCACGACGCCCCTCTGCAGATGCTCTTGAAGAGATGGCCATTCAGAGCACCCCCACCACCCAGGGCCAAAGCAATCTCTCAGAAAAACTATATCCCCCCATTAAGGACCCGGTAAGCTCTTCTGCGCAGGAACCCCACCTCTCGGGTGATGGGACCCAGACTCATAATTTTAAAAGACAAAATCTGGCCGACGCCAGAGGTCCCCGATTTGCTCCAAAACCTTCCTATGGCGACCATGAAATCGATCTGTTTGGAGAAACGAATCTCCCTGCAGGGTAACCTTGGGTTGCCGTCGTTTGCACCAAATTTCCAAAAACTTCCATCCCCAATTGGGGGGTTGGCGTTAGAATTGAATTTAGGTGGGAGGTTATGCCCCCTTCCCCCCCCTCTCAAACACCCCCTAAAAAGCGATAGACGCTCTTTGCGGCGCGTACGCGCTTCCTCCTGGGTAAACCCCTCGGCATGGGGGCTATGCCTCCTTTGATCCCATGGCTTTTGGGGAAGGTATGGGTGTAAAAGTGCTGGGCGATACCCCCGGGATGGGACCCAGGCCGAATAAATTTAAACTGATTTTCGGCTGGGAGGTAAGTCGGAGAGGAAAGGCTCATGGCCAGCCCCGGGAGCACCCTAAGCCTTGCCCCTGCGATGACTCTAAAAAAGCGAAACGGTTTCTGCGGCGTTTACTCGCTTCGAGGTGAGGGTTAGTCAATGGTAGGGAGAGAACCTGGAGGGGTATGAAACTCATGTAGAAGTTAGAATGAAAAATGCCTTTCAGGTTGAACGTGGGAAGCCTTTTCGGGAAGCCCATGACCCATAGGAAAGATAGGATTGAAGCATCCCCCAGGGTGATGAAACCCAGGGTTAATGTTTCAAAATATTTTTTTATGCCTAAATGTCAAGATAATCCGGAGGAATGAAAAATGCTCTGATACCATAAAGTCTTTATCAATGCGACCGTGGCGGCCGCGGGTACCGGTTCTGCAGCTAACATCTTTTCTAAAAAATAAAGAATAAGGAGATGAGGAAAATCGATTTTTTGCGTAGGGAGAATGCCCTCCTTAATATTATTGGCTATTTCCCCAAATTCTTGACTTTTCCAGTAAGACGAAATTCTCTGAATAGTTTTATTTTCTCTGCGCATAGCTTTTGCTATGTGAACCAAAAATCCCCGCAAGTTGGCAATTGATTCGGTTACGCTATCTTTTTTTAGATTAAAGCCACTAAGATCTCTATCAATTGAATTTAATTTATCAATAAGACTGTCATATAATTCAGTAATTTTTTCATCATCAAAGCTATATTTCTCAGTAGTTAGCATCTCGTTAACCATAAGGGCGGATATACTTCTTCCTACATAATCATTGATTTTTACACTAACCTTTTTCACATGTTCTTTTAGCAAGTATGGCCATACTGTTTTTACGTATAAATCAGCTTGAGAAACAAAACCATATCTAACGTCAAAGGCATCAGCTATAATTTCAGTTAAATATCTCAGAGCTGTACCATAGTCCGTGCCCCCGGCCACATTGGCTCTATCTTCATCTATTTGCTCAAGGGGCAAAGGTAGAATCATCTCCCTGGCAATTTTATCCAAATACTTGTTGGAATAGGCCTTATGGTAAAAGGCATAGATATGTCCGGTTTCATGAAAGATGCCCCACCAAGCTGTAGGGTCATGCCAGGTCTTACCGGGTAGGTTGATAATGTCTAGATCATGTCGGTAATCCGGAGCGCTGCCCAAAACTATAAAACCATTCCAGGGGACACCCACCCAAGAAAGCAGGGTCCTAGGAATTACTTCAGCGGCGGTCAGGATCTTTTGTATACCTCCCTTGCTATACTGGATGCCGGAGTGATGGTCTTCGGTACCCACAAATGCCCCTACCAGTCTTTGATTGATGCCCGTCTCTAATAGTTGCAAGAGACTCTCAAAACCTTCAAGTTCGCGGTTTCCCAGATAATTCTCCAGGAATTGTTCGACAAAGGCCAACAGGCCCTTTACATCGTCTGCTAGTAATTCGTTTTGGGCATATTGGTTTAAGGCGTAAAGCTCACACAGCAGCCCCTCCCCAAAGTCTTCCTTGAGAATTTTTTCTAGGAATCTGTCGATATCGACTTTATAGGTTGGGGAGGGTGTTGATCCCGCCTCTTGATAAGCCGGAATTGTCTTGTTAAAAATCCTGACACAGGTGGAGTAAAGCTCATTTGTAAATTCTTTGCGAAAAAATAATAAAGTCTTTAAAAACTCGGGCCAATTCAACGTAGCTATATTTAAAATCAAATCTTCCTTCCCCAGAGATAGAATGGGGTCGACTTTAAATTTTGTTCGGCACTCCTCGACTACTCTTCGGTGCGCATCAGGACGGCAAGATAGCTCTAAGGCGGCATAAACCTCCGTCATGGGATCCGGGGCAATATCATGTTTGGGCGCTCCGGGCAATTCACCTCCTTCCAGTACTTGTCGACAATAATCAAATCTAATGGTGCAGAAAGAATAGGTTTTCAACGCTAATCTTTCAACAAAGTGGCCTTTGCGATTCCTAACGTGGACCGTGGTTATCTTATCCATCTGACGAGCCAACTCCACCATTGAGTTCCCCGACCAGAGGGCTATGGCATCTGCCCAGCCAAAACAGCCAAGAGCGGAGGCATTCTTTCCCTTGAACAGATCCATAAAGGCCCAATCGATCTCGGTGGGGGAACTCTTGAAGATGCTGGGTTTCATCTTGAAGAAAACTATCCCCAACAACGGCCGGTCGATCCTCTCGAAACTGAAAGTTTCCCCCCAGTTATCTGATTTATCCTTGGTTTTCCATGTAAAACAGTCAAACACCAAGGAATTAATAATGCCGGGAATAACACCCTGAGATAAAAGACTTTTTCTTTCATCTGTTTCATAAATCATTAGCAAATCGAAGGGCCCAAAGACCTTGAAAATTTTAAAATCTTCTATTTTGGCTAGAGTGATTTTGTCTTCAATGTTTTTTACAACATCCAATTCGGTGCCTGATTGCACCTTATAGAACACCACTTTTATACTTTTCTCACCCATTTTGGGCTGGAATCTTCTTCTCATAACTCACCTCATTCTTTCGCAATAATCTTCTGGAGCAAATTCCTTAGATAAATGGTGCGTGACAAAATCGCGTATACTCCCTCGAGTCATGAGACCAGCACCCACTAAGCTATCCATGAGGATACTCCCAATGTCTGCGGCTTCTCCATGAAAGCAGAAGCCACCTTCACTTTGCACCAGGTTCCAAAGGTGTCTATGAGGGCGGTCAATGCGCCTTCTGCTTCTAATTTTTAAATATTGAGTCGGGGAAACAAACATTGCCCATTGAATCCCCCTCCCCGACACATTCTCTGCTTCATCATTGATTTCCTCGTGCCTAAGGTCTCCTGGCATTGTCCGATAACCCTTGAAGCCCAAGATGAGAATTGCATAAGGGGCCCGGTAAAATTCAGCCATAGCTCCTCGGATAATTCTTTGAAAAATTAAGTGGCTAGAAAAATTAGGCATTTTCCAGTCTAGGACATGGACATAATGTCCACAAAGCGAAGACTCCCTCCTAATTCGTAGCGACCTTCTTGAGGAGCAACATGATGCTTGATGCGAAAGATAACTATGGGAGATGGAATGGTCAAACCCGTCTACAATATCCATGGGATCAAAAGGCAGAACGAAATCTGGGCAGCGGAAGATAGTCCGACATTTCCGAAAAAAAACATGGCTGAGAGAACCGTGAATCTTCCAAATTGGGAGAACCCCGGGGTCCTGGGGAGAACAGTATCCCTGATGACTATATTCCCCCGGGTTTAAGATGGGATTAATTTTCACCTCCACGGGCAAGAGCCCGGCCAAACGAGAGAATAAACTATCCAATGTGAGGTCATAATTCGCAGTGATAATGGCTTGAACTAACTGTAGACAGGCTAGATGAAAAATAAATTGATAGGATCTTATTGGCTCAACATTTTGGGTCATATGGCGCACATGTTCAATCCTGGGCCAATCAATTTTATCCTTCGCCTTTAGCCTCCCGCGTCTTGGGTGCGTTAAATCGTCATCTTTTATAGGGGTTAATCCATGCAACTCCAAAACAGGATCAACGCCATCTCCAACTACCAATAGGATCTTCCTGTTGGCCGCCTTTGCTGATCTCAATATATCTTTTAATTCCATGCTCGATTAAGGAACGGGGGAATAAAAAAAGGGACGGGTATCTCCGTCCCTTGATAATAGAAAATAACCTTTTTGTAAACTAATTTTTCTTCAGGCCACGTTTGAGTATCTGTGTACGTCTTCTCACCTGATACTTCTCTCTCTCCCTGAGACGATCCAGGACATCATCCACGGTGATCTTGACAAAACTGGGATCGTTATCCGTGGTTCCACCGATTCCGTCACCCCACCTAGTGATGCGTACTGCCATCTCGGCCTTTGCAACCAAAAAATTCATGCCGCCCTCCTTTTAAGGGTAAACGGTTATATAAGGCCGAAAATCCTTCATTTCAGGCTACAGTAGACCAGTGAGTGGCTAATGTAAAGAAAATTTTCGACGCTTGAGAGAGACTGCTCGATTTCTTTATGAGATGGAAAACTAACCGATTCCCTTATACTTATCGGGGAAAACACCCGATTGTATAAATCCAGTGGGCCCTGTGGTCGGACACCCAGACTGAATTTGAACATAACATTTTTCCATCTGACGATAAACTTTTATTTTCATCCGCGGGCTTCCGCGATATCCCTCCCCTTAGGTATGTTGATAAGACGCATTTTAGGTATGTCAATGACCGGGAAAATATTAGCGGAGGCAACACCTCTAAAAGTTCGGACGCGTGGGTGATGGCGTTACACCCCGGACCCCTCATAAGTTACCCCGAAGATGGTGTCCGATAACCACTTCTTGAAGCTGGGGTTGTCGCTGAACTGTTTGAACAGCTCTGTGTGGTCGGATAGCATACCGATGACCACCTTCTGGAGTGCCCGGTCGTGCTCCAGCCGGGCCGCAGCTTTGTCCGAGTTTCTCATCGCATTTTGGTAAGCCTTATCGGCTGCCACCTTTGTGGGGATTTCCTCAGAGATGACCTGCCGAATCCGGTCCACGTCCTTCCAATCAATGTTGCCGAATTGATCGTTGAACGCCTTGATAATGTTGCTCAGTCTGTCTATTTCCGGCTCAGGTTTCCCCCCACCGCCGCTGGTGGGAACGGGTCCGATCTCTGCGTCTTCGTCGGGCAGCGCGATCTTCAACGCCTCCTTCACTTCGACGCGATAGCTGTCCATGTCGATAGTTTCGAGGATGCCTTTAGACAGGTCATCCTCCTTCGGAGCCGGAAGTTTGGGGATGAGGAAGTTTAGGAAGGTCGATAGTTTCTCCCACTTCGCGTTCGTGTACGGCAGGATCGAGGCCAGGAACTGATAGGTCCGCACGAATGCCTTCGCCTTGCCCTTGAAGTCAACCTGGCCATCCTCGTCAAGGTCGCTGTTGTAGATGGCCACGCAGGCGTCAAGGATGGGGTCCAACTTGTCGCGGTCGGCGCCACTGAGGAATAGCTCGACCAGCTGCTCCACCTGCGGCCATGCATAGACCTGGTAACCGTCCAGCGTCGCCTTCAGGTCATGCAGTTTGTTCGGGTCGGTCTCCTCGCTGAGTATTGTCGTGCGATAGTAGTCGGCGAAGGCTATCGTAATCGTGTCGACATCGTTCATGAAGTCAAGCACGAAGGTGTCTGTCTTCTGCGGACGCGCCCGGTTCAGCCGCGACAGCGTCTGCACAGCCTTGATGCCCTCAAGCTGCTTGTCTACGTACATGGTGTGCAGCAGCGGTTCATCATAGCCGGTCTGGAACTTCTCCGCCACGATCAGGAACCGGTACGGGTCCTGCTGGAACTTCTTTTCTATCTGGGCGCTGGGGAAGCCGTTGAGCGTTGCCTCGGTCACCTTCCGGCCACCATCCTCGTGCTCGCCGGAGAAGGCTACGATGGCCTCATATGGGCTCTTGCGCTCTTTCAGGTAAGCTGAGAAGGCATGGTAATATTGGATGGCCCGGGCAATGCCGCTGGTCACCACCATGGCCCGCGCCCTGCCACCGATTTTCCGTCGGGCGATCACCTGCTCATGGAAGTGGTCGATCATGATCTCGGCCTTCTGGCGAATGGCGTGGTCGTGCGACTCGACGTAGCGCCGCAACTTCTTCTTGGCCCTTTTGGTGTCGAACTCTGGGTCGTCCTCCACCGTCTTCATAAGGCGGTAATAGCTCTCCACCGGCGTATAGCTGGCCAGCACGTCCAGGATGAACCCCTCCTGGATCGCCTGTTTCATGGTGTAGCTATGAAACGGCCGGTGCTTAACCTGGTCTCCTTCGGGCACCGGCTCGCCGAAGATCTCCAGCGTCTTGTTCTTGGGCGTGGCCGTGAAGGCGAAATAGCTGGCGTTGGCCAGCATCTTCCGCGCCTCCATGATCCGGTTGATCTGGTCCTCGAAGGTTTCCTCTTCCTCCTCACCGCCCTTCTCGGATAGGGCGATGTTCACCTTCGCCGATATGCGTCCACCCTGGCTGGAGTGGGCCTCATCAATGATGAGGGCAAACTTCCGCCCCCGATGCTCATCGCCGATCTCATCCAGAATGAACGGGAATTTCTGGACGGTCGAGATGATGATCTTCTTGCCGTCCTTGAGGAACCGCCGTAGATCGCCGCTCTTTTCGGCATGGCCCACCGTGGCCGACACCTGGGCAAACTGCTTGATGGTGTTTTTGATTTGCTTGTCCAGCACCCGCCGGTCGGTGACCACGATTACCGAGTCGAACTGCGGTGCGCCGCCATCCTCCAGGCCGATGAGTTGGTGCGCCAGCCAGGCGATGGAGTTGCTTTTGCCGCTGCCGGCCGAGTGCTCGATCAGATATCGTTTGCCGGCGCCGGTTGCCTGAGCGTTGGCCAGGAGCTTGTGCACCACGTCGAGCTGATGGTAACGGGGAAAGATTTGCTTCTGCTTCTTCCGGCCCCTATCGTCCTTTTCCTCCACCACCTGGGCGTAGTTCTCGATAATGTCCGTGAGCCCGGCCTTGGTCAGAATCTGCTTCCACAGGTAGTCGGTTTTGATGCCGGTCTCGTTGGGCGGGTTGCCGGCCCCGTCATTAAGGCCTCGGTTAAAGGGCAGAAACCACGAATCCTTGCCCCTAAGGTGCGTGCACATCCGCACTTCCTGGTCGTCCACCGCGAAGTGCACCATGCAGCGGCCGAACTGAAATAGCAGTTCCTTGGGTTCCCGGTCGCGCCGGTATTGTTGCACCGCATCATCCACGGTCTGTTTGGTCAGCCGGTTCTTTAACTCAAACGTCGCCAACGGCAGGCCGTTGATGAAGACACAGAGGTCCAAGGCGAGTTGGGTCTCGTCCTTGCTGTAGCGCAGCTGACGGGTGACACTGAAGAGGTTGGCGGCGAAGCGTTTCTCGGACTTAATATTACCGGGGGTGGGCGTGCCATAGAACAAATCCAGGCTCACCGGCCCGTGTTTGACCCCGTAGCGTAATACGTCAATGACGCCACGTTTGGCGATCTCGCCCTGGAGCCGGTGGAGAAACTGGGTCCGCTTGGGGCCCTCCCGGGCCAGTTCCAGCGCCTGGGCCGCTTTCGGTTGGGCGGCCTCCAGGAAGGCCGTGAGCTTCGCCAGGTCCACGGCATGGTCGCGGTCATAGTTCTCACTGTGGCCTTGCTGATAGCCGGCATCATCCACCAGGGATTCGACGATCAGGGCTTCCAGACCTTTTTCACTGGTGTCAGTCGTCGGCATCGGTCACCTCCGCGGCGAACTCCGCCTCGTCCTCCTCAGGCATTTCGTCGTCTATGTATTCATCGGCTTCAAGGCATTCGAGGTCTTCGGCCTCAGCCGCTGCAGTCAATCTGGGCACCAGGCCTTTCGCTTTCATCCGGCTGATGGCGCGTCGCCAGCGGTCTTCTTCGATGCGTTGTTTGGAGGAATGCCAGTGATGGAGAACTTCTTCAATGATGCGATCCTCCGTCACCTGCTCACCGCTCCCCAGCAAGTCTTCCCAGGCGCTGTAGAGGGTGGCGATAATCTCACACCACTCAGTATTGACTTTGCGGAACATCTCAATGAGGCGTGTGAACTCATCCTCAACGTCCGTGAAGTACCGATGAAAATAAATCTCATGGCCGCCGGCTTTGGCTAGGGGAACATACCGGTAGCGCTCGTCGACCTTCTGAGCGGCGTACCACTGCTGCTTCTCCACTTGACTGTCAATGGATCGAAGGGCGCGGTTGTCATGCGGACCAGCGGCTTGGCGGTAGTACGTCGCTCCAGTATCCACCCCGCACTGCTTCTCACACAGGAAGAACAACTTCTGAAACTTGACATGGCCGAAGGTCGGTTCATCGTGAAGCCGGTGAACAATCTCGGCGGCGAAGACCGATCGCCTGAAGTAAATGTTGGCAGCGCGTCCTGCTTCGATCGGTTTGTTGACTACGCCAGAGGCTGTCTTCGCCAGCGTTTCCGGCACCAGGTGCCGTATATCCACCTTGCCCGTTACCACATCGGCGATTAGCCGGGTGCGGTACTCGCGGATTAGGTCAATCTCGCGCTGGGCACGATGTATAGCAGCGTCCAGGGGCAGGGTTTCCTTTTCAATGGCATCTAAGATCTGTTTCTGCTCAGTGGTGTCCGGTTAACTGATTAAAAAAAGTCCGAAAACTCCTGGATTCTGTTAAAATGGGTTTGTCCATAACTCATTAAACAGAAAGGAGATTTCGGACTATGGCCCATTGTAACACAATCTTTCATCAGATGCTTA
>JACRCA010000011.1 GCA_016234425.1 Deltaproteobacteria bacterium
AGCTTCAAAAGAAAGTTTCGAAAGAGGTAATTATAAATGGGCTACGATTCAGGCTTACTATTCTATGTTCCACACAGCGCGGGGATTAATTTATGCTCAAAAATATCGTGAGAAAAGCCATTACTGCTTGGTTATTGCTTTGGAACGTCTATACGTGGAAAGAGGACTTCTTGACAAAGTGTTTGTAGAAAGCCTCACGATCAGAAAAGAGATGAGGGAATCAGCAGATTATCACTCCAGTTTTTTAAGGGATGGCGCAGATAATCTAATAAAGGCCGCTGAAGAGTTCTGAAACATTGCTAAAAAATTGTTGAGAAAATGAATGGAAAGGGGGACCTCGTTCAGAGACTGCTTAACAAGAAATTATCATCAGAATTTTTCATATCATGAAATGATAACATAATTAGGCACGTTCTGCGTGAACGTCCCCCTCTGACGCCGCCCCCCGAATTCACGCACCAATTAGTAACTGGATTTTGGCGGCCCGATGGGTTTAAAATGGAGATATCATGCGAGGCTGGACGACAGGGTTAATCCTAATCTTCGTGCTTCTTCCCGGGCTGGCTCTGGCGGATATCTACTATTGGGTTGACGACCAGGGCACCCAATACTACACCACAAGCCTTGATAGCATCCCTGAGCCTTACCGTTCTAAGGCAATACCCCTTCCTTTACCCAAGTCTCCTCCTGCGCCTCCAGAATTGACACCCTACCCAGCTCAAAAGAGGCTTACCAAGATTCCATTTAGGCCTGGTTCCCCTGTTTTGGTCAGCGCCAAGATTAATAGCGCGGGACCCGTCACCCTGATTCTTGACACCGGCTCTGACCGCACGCTGGTCGCTCCGTCGGCTCTTTCGAGGCTTGGTATTTCCACTGAGAACGCGCCCCGCGGTATCCTGAAAGGAGTAACCGGAGCGAGCTATGTGGACGCGGTGTGGGTTAATTCGGTGGAGGTGGGTGAAGCCAAGGTGGGGCCGCTGCTCATCATCGCGTATGACGCCGACCTGAAGGAGGCCGAAGGTCTATTGGGCCGCGATTTTTTAGCCAATTTCAATGTGACGATCGACTCAAAGGAGCGAGTCGTCACTCTCGCCCCCAATTAGTCCTTCCTTCGCTCTCGAAAAAAGTGAAGGAGGGGACGTAGTTGATTAGGTTGAATTCCTATGGGACGAGGGAACGGAGTTGACTAGGTTGAATTTCCATGCAAACATTTTTCCCTTCACAGGAGGGAAAGAAGGAGATGTCGAGGAAATTTAGGGGTGTCGTTTGTAAGACGATGATGCTGTGGAAGAGCTTAAGATGAGGAGGCGTTGGATTTGTATTCCACGAGTATAATCAGAATTGGGTTGGAAATTAGTGAATAAGCCGGGGATTAGTATAAGAATTGCGGGTTTACATTCGTGTCATCTTAAACCGATAAGGGGGAGAGGGAAATTAGTCAGTCTAGTCAACCACGTCCCCAATTCTTTATTTTGCAGTTATAAGAAAAGGGGAAAAAAGCCTGTCCCCTTTTCCGATATAATTGAAGTGGGTTATGGAAAGATATAGGAGCTCGAAAGTGTGGCAAGGGAAAAAAATATTTCAATGGGGGATCTTCTTGGGGTGGGTTCTGCTCTTTATTGTCTCCTGTGCCGCCCCACATTTATCAATCAAAGCGGATGCGGTGCCTCGCCTCAGCGAGGTAAGGAATCTTATCCGTCTACCTCTTATCCGCCAGGCAACCGACTACACTTGCGCCGTGGCCGCGCTGCAATCCGTTCTTTATTACTACGGTGAAGAATTCCGGGAGGACCAGTTGGCAAAGGCTTTGGAATCAACCCCTGAAAATGGCACCGACTATCGAAGAATCGTTCGGTTTGCAACTGAGAGGGGGTACCAGGTAGAAGTCCTATCGGACATATCTCTACAAGATTTGCAAAGCATGATAGATAGGAAAATTCCCATGATTGTCGCCCTGCAAGCCTGGGCGGAGCAAGCCGTCAATTGGGAGACAAGTTTTGAGGAGGGTCATTATGCGGTCGTCGTGGGGTACGATCGGAAAAACATGTACTTCATGGACCCTTCAACCCTGGGCCATTACACATTTATCCCCACAAGTGAGTTCCTGCGGCGGTGGCATGATAAGCATACAGATGGGACGATTCTCAATCGTTTCGGAATTGTGATTAGCAAAGACCGCCCTTATTATGATGCAGAAGTCATCCTATACATGAAGTGATCCAGTATATGAGTGTCAGGCCCACAGTGTTTACATCTCAAATTCAAATAACGGTTTATTCTCCTAAATTGATAAGTCAAAAGCGTAGGCCTGACACGCTATACAACTGCGTTTAGCCTTGCTTATTGACATTCTGAAAAGACCTGGCCCCAACCCTTTTCAACCGTAGAGACCGTCAGCCGGTTGGCTTAGCCCATGGCCAACCCTTGATTCATCGGCAATATGGTTCTGATTGGAACGAGCGGATATAATTATGGTCATTGGTGGGATGGCGTTTTCTATCCGGCGAATCTTCCACAGAGAAAATGGCTTGAATTCTACGCCGAACATTTTGATACAGTAGAATTGAATGTTTCCTTCTATCGCTTGCCCAAGAAAGAGACCTTTGAAGGCTGGTATGAAAGGACACCGAATAGGTTCTGGTTTGCTGTCAAGGGGAGCCGATACATCACCCATATCAAACGCTTGAAGGATTGTAAAGAACCTTTATCCCTTCTTTTAGACCATGCCTCGCTATTGCGAGAGAAATTAGGAGTTATCCTCTGGCAACTTCCTCCCCGATTCAAATTTCGGGAGGAGAGATTGGAAGAATTTTGTATCCTTCTTTCTAATCTCCCTGATTCTAAGCTCCTACGCCATTCCTTTGAGTTCAGGGATGAATCCTGGTTCTGCGACGAAGCCTTTCAGATACTGGAAAAATATCATTTTGCCTTTTGCATTGCCCATGGAATAGGCTTGCGTTTGATGGAGAGAGTGACATCAGAGTCCATCTATCTCCGCTTTCATGGAGGCGAAGTGCTTTACGGTTCTAACTATTCCCATAAAGAACTAAAAGGATGGGCCAAGAAAATCCGGGATTGGAGAGCAAAAGGTAAAGACATCTTTGTCTATTTCAACAACGATGCTTATGGCTTCGCCATCCAAAATGCCCTCACCCTGAAAAAACTGGTTTATGAATGAGGGCCCGCCCTACAAAAGTATTCTCATCGATCTAAGAGAAAACCGATCTTAAAGACCAGAGGGAATTACTCGCCACACCTTTTAATAATGTTCCAAATTGAAAGAAAGGAGTGAAAAATAATTTAAAGAGTAGCTCCCTTTTTGCCCAGCTGGTAAGCTTGTTTTTTGGCCTTGTCGTTTTTGACGATCTCTCCTTTGGATGAGGCTGAGGCCATTACTGTTCCAATCCATTTCAGCTTGGTAAAATCAGCAGTTGTTTTAAAGCTATGCACAATGGGGTCAGCAGTGGATACGTTCGGGTCTCCGCAGACCGTAATCAACCCAATCCTCTTCCCCTTCATTTTGGGATAATAGGCCTTGTGCAAGCGCCAATCAGCGTCGTAGAAAGCGCACCAGCGGTCCAAATAGGCTTTCATCTGGGAAGTCATGGCCCAGAAGTAAAGTGGAACGCTATGGATGACGGCATCTGCCTCCAGGATTTTTTTGTGAATCTCCGGCATATCATCCTTAATGGCGCAGATACCGCTTTCGTTGCATTTTTCGCAGTTCAAGCAACCGGAGATCTTCTTCTGGCAAAGGATAATCTTTTCCACTTCGGCACCGGCATCTTTGGCCCCGGCCAGGGCTTGGTCTAAAAGAAGGTCGCTGTTTCCCCCAACTCGCGGGCTTCCCAAAATTCCCAGAACTTTCATCTTATTCCTCCTGTTATCCATAAAATATAACCACAGAGGGCACAGAGAATTTATCCGGCATTGAAATTGTTATTCTCTGGGTCCTCTGCGGTGAATCTAAACCAGACGCGAGATATCCTCGGCAACATTTGGATAGTTGCTCAAAAGAGCAGGGTCGTGGCCCGGGAAGATCAGGTCGATGGATGAAGCTTTGGCCCGGATCTTTTCGTAGCTTTTCATCCAAGCGATCATATCGGTGATGATGGCGCTGGGAATGTCTGTGCGGTAACTGGAGAACATATGGGCAGCATCGGAGCCGACAATCGCCCTTCCTTTTTCGGTATTCACAGCTGCGACCTGGAGGCCGATGGTGTGACCCGGGGCAAGGAGCAATTCCATCCCCGGCAGGATTTTTTTGTCGCCCCTGACAAGCTGGAGCCTCTTTGTACCCTTTAACTTGGCTAAATAACGGTTGCCAACCGGGTCTGTGGTGTGCAGGAAAGGAGCTCTCTTGGCGATGGGGTTTTTCATCCAGAAATTGAACTCTTTTTCCTGGACGAAAAACGTTGCTCTGGGAAACAATTCCACACCGCTGATATGGTCAAAATGGATATGGGTGACCACGACATATTTCACATTCTGAGCGTCGATGTCTATCCTTTTCAGGACATCTACCGGATTAACATAGCCGGCAAGGTTTCGCTCTTGGGCTAACTGGGGCGTGCAGCCGCAATCCACAATGATCGTTTTACCTCCACCCCGGATGGCAAAAATGTAGTAATTGATCTGGGCAGTCTTATCGAGGTCCTGGAACCAGGTGACCATGGATGCCGGCCTGGTGAAAGGCCCAGCAAACTTGAGAGCATAGATTTCATAAGTCGGGGTAGCCATCTTTTTCCTCCTTTCTGAATATTATCAAATGGTTTGTCCACCATCCACCCGGATAATCTCCCCGGTAATGAACGAGCTGGCTGCGGATGCCAGAAAAAGGGCAAGACCCATCACCTCTTCAGGTTCGCCGAATCGCTTTAGCTCGATCTCTGTTATCCGCTGCGCTCTGCGCTCAGGATCTGTCCAGTTCACCCGGCTGAATTCGGTCTTGATGGAACCAGGGGCGATGGCGTTCACCAGAATATTATGGGGAGCCAGCTCCCGGGCCAGGACCTGGGTCATCATATTCATGGCTGCCTTGCTAATGCAGTATGCCCCTGTCCCATCTGCCCGGGCGCGCAACCCGCTGATGGAGCTGATGTTGATGATCCTTCCTCCTCCCTGTTTGATCATCTCCCTGGCCACGGCTTTGGTCATCAAGAAAGCCCCCTTCAGATTCACCTCCATGACTTTTTCAAAGGCCTCCTCTTCCAGACTTACCAAGGTACTTAAGACCGGGTTGCCACCCGCATTGTTGACCAGGATATCGATCCGGCCAAACTCCTGGAGCGTCTTTTGCACGAGGTTTTGCACATCTTCTTTTTTCCCCACGTGGGCGGGTATCGCCAGTGCTTTTCTTCCCATGGCCCGAATTTCTTCAGCTACCTTTTCCAGCTCTGGGGGCTTTTTATTACGACTGCAAACTACCACGTCTGCGCCTGCCTCTGCAAAAGCCAGGGCAATAGCCCGCCCGATGCCTCGACTTCCTCCGGTAATCAAAGCAACCTTTCCCTTTAAAGAAAAAAGGTTTCCACCCATAGATCCGCCCTCCTTATCAATCATTCCCACTGCTATATCTATCATAAATAAAAATTATGGCAACCCTTTTTAAATGCCTGACCGTCTAACACTTTTTTTTGAAATCCCGTCAACGTCAGGGTAGAAAAAAAAGATACGCCCTAATGGGGATACTCTTAGTTTTCTCAGGCTCAGGGAGGAGAGCGCTTCGCTCGGCAAAATGAGGCAGTGGTGTTTGCATGGGCTACGGCGGGAGGTGTCCAGGAATTTTCTCGGGAGAATTTTTCAGGGAGTCTTGATTCTTTCGATTTTCCGTCCCGCCTAGAGTTCTTGAGAGAATGAAGGGGAAGGGTGGGAGAGAAGTTGTTCTTGGCCGATTTTGCCATCGCTCAGCGCTTTCCTCCCTGAGCCACGGCGCGAGCAGTACGAAAGTGTTAAATGGTCAGTTAGAAAATTTAAGCCCAGGAGACTGAGCCTTCAGCCTGCGCCAGAAAAATGGCTTTCCTTCGACTCGCGTAAGGTTTTTAAGAACAGAGGAAGACGTTATTCCCGCAGGAAGGCGGTCAAGAGGTTTTGGGATTTAATCTTCTCGAACCATTCCTCGAACTGGGATTCATCGTCCAAAATCTGGTTCACGATGTCCTGCTGATAATGGTCCGGTTTCATGCGAACTCTAATTTTTTTCTTGAATTTCTGGCTCAGGGTATGATGAATGATGATGCCCACAGCGGCGCTGTAAGGGCAAAGAGGACCGCCTACCGTATAAAAGACTTGGATCTCTTCCTCGGTGAGCTCGATGTCGTCTTCCCGGACGAATCCCATTTCCACGATGCTTCGATCCCTCAGGTCAGGGTCAAGAATACGGTCAAGAATTCTTAGAACTTCCTCCTTGCTCATCGGATCCCTCGTACAAAGTCAGGTCTTTTAGCCTCTGCAAAGGTTAATGCTCAAGGGCTTTGTTCGGCGGGCAACTCTTTGCCGCATCCGGTGCAGTACTCCGCCTCCATGGGATTTTCCAGGTCGCAGACCGGGCAGTAGCATTTTTTAACGTCGGGTCGGGGAACAATTCTGGCTTTCTTCATCCGGTAATCCTGAATGGCCTTCTGCAAGGCATCTGCCCCCAGGTTGGAGCAGTGCAGCTTCTGCTTGGGAAGACCGTCCAGAGCTTCGGCCACCATCTTGTTGGTGATCGTGGAAGCTTCCTCCAGAGTCTTTCCTTTGGCTATCTCGCTGACCATGCTGGAGACGGCAATGGCGGCCCCGCAGCCGAAGGTCTGAAATCTAATGTCTTCGATCACGTTATCTTTAACCTTGATGTAAAAAGTCATCATGTCTCCGCAGATGGGGTTGCCCACCTCTCCAATCCCGTCGGCGTCTTCCAGGACTCCCACATTGCGGGGATTTTTGAAATGCTCCATTACCTTTTCACTGTACATTTTTCACTCCTTGTTGATGATGTAAGATTTAATTCTTCAGCCCAGCGCTTCTGTTTTTTTGGCCATCGCCTTGCGATAAACCGGCGACATGTTCCGCAGCCTTTCCACAACTGGTGGCAGAACCTCCAGGACACGATCGATGTCTTCTTCTTTACTCTGCATTCCAAAGCTAAAGAGAAGCGACCCCTGAGCCGTGGCCGCATCCACCCCCATGGCCAGCATCACATGGGAAACCTTCAGAGATCGAGAAATACAAGCGGATCCGCTGGAGAGCTGTATCCCCTCCATGTCCATGAAGAGGAGCATGGCCTCCCCTTCGATAAACTCCACAGCTACGCTCACATTGCCGGGGAGTCGCTGAGTCGGATGCCCGAGGAAGCGCAAATAAGGAATGCGCTTGGGTAATTCTGCGGTTAATTTTTTCTGCAAAAGCCGCAGATAGTCCATCCGTTGAGGAAGCTCCTCCCGGGCCAGATCCGCAGCCACCCCCATCCCTACGATCGCCGGAACATTCTCCGTTCCCGCCCTGAGGCCGCGTTCCTGTATCCCCCCGTCGAGAAGCGGAAGGATACGGACCCCTTTCCGGACAAACAGAGCCCCCGCTCCCTTTGGCCCGTAGAACTGGTTGGCCGCAAGGCTCAGGAGGTCCACATTTAATTCTTGGACCTCTACCGGAATAGTTCCTGCAGAGACCACAGCATCCGTGTGGAATAGAACATTTTTGGCCCGGGCAATTTTCCCTATTTCAGCAATCGGCTCGATGGTTCCCACTTCCGGGTTGGCATGCATGATGGATACCAGGATGGTTTGGGAGGTGATGGCCTTCTCCACTGCTCCTGGATCCATCAGGCCATATTGATCCACTGGCAAGCGAACAATTTGGAACCCGGCTCGCTCCAAGGCATTGGCCGTGTGCATGATGGAAAAGTGCTCGATGCTGGATATGATGATTTCCTTCCCACGGGTCTGCTGGGCCCAGGCAATACCTTTCAAGGCGAGGTTGTTTGCTTCCGTGCCGCAAGAGGTGAAGTAAACTTCTTCTTCCTGACTCCCGATGAGTCTGGCAACCTTCGTCCGGGCTGCATCGATGGCTTGCCGTACCTTTTCTCCCCCATCATGGATGCTCGAAGGGTTTCCATAAAACTCTCTAAAATAGGGAACCATAGCCTCAAATACCTTGGGATGAAGGGGAGTTCCGGCTACATGGTCCAGATAAACCACGGACATATTTTCTCCTTTAGTTCCTCTCTATATTTTGATGATTTTACTCGGGAAAAAGATTCGTTATCCTACCAAATTAATCCAAATCTTTGTCCTCTGACCTGCTCATTATTATCCTCATTTCCAAAAAAATTCGCAAGGGCAAAAGTTCACTTGCCAGCCCCAGTTTTTACCTAGTCTGGCGTCTCAGAAATACGTTGAACAAATACGCCGGCTACTCCCTTGACAAACCTGAGCAGGCCCAGGCGCCAGGTCGCTGAACTCGCCAAAATGAGGCGGTTGTCCCAAAGGAGATGGAGCGGGGCTCAATGCGCTTCCTTACAGGATGATGGCTATATCCTTGCGCTTTTTGAATGGTTGGGCCCCGCTTCCCCTCACGGAAGAGAAGCTCGTCTCCGGAGAGAAGGTATTCCCGGCCGATTTTGGCTTC
>JACRCA010000012.1 GCA_016234425.1 Deltaproteobacteria bacterium
CCCTCAATTTAATCAGCTTAATATCTCTTTCCTTCATAATCTCTCCAGTTGATCGGTTCCCGTAATCATAGAATCCGCTGCCGCTCTTGACCCCCAGCTTTCCCTGGGAGATTAACTGGTCTATGCTTTTCGATCTCCCCTCGGGTTTGGGTGGCTCATAAAGGCGGTTACTGATCACTTTCTGGCTCAAATCTAGGCCAGTAAAATCCATTCGTTTGACCAGCCCGAGAATGGGAATGCGCAGGCCAAAGCTGGCCTTGGTAGCTTCATCGATATCCTCAGGAGTGGCATAGCCGTTGTCCAGGAGATATAACACTTCATTTCCCAGCGCACTTTGGAGTCGATTGGCAATGAACCCCGGAAGGAACCTGGAAATTACGATCGGTTTTTTCCCGAGCTTAGTCAACAGATCCCTCACCAGATCCACGGTCTCTTGGGCGGTCTGGGGACCGCGGACGATCTCCACGAGGGGCACAATATGTGGCGGAGCAAACCAGTGGGTGATGAGCACTTTCTCAGGCCTTTTTGTCTCCACGAATTTAAAAATGTCCATGTAAGAAGTATTACTGGCCAGAATAGCTCCTGGTGGGCAGACCCTATCGAGAGTCTTGAACATCTCTTTCTTGGCCGCGGCATCTTCAAAGATCGCCTCGATGACAAAGTCCGCCTTCTTCCCGGCTTCGGCAATTTTGGTGGTCGTCTGAATCCTACTAAGGGTGGCAGCTTGCTGATTCTTTTCCAGGAGCCCCAGCTCCACCAGGGTGTTCAGGTTGGAAGTAATCAGGCTTTTGGCTCTGGAGAGAATCTCCTCCGTTAGATCGTTCAGCCACACGTTATATCCACCCTGCGCAAAAACCTGAGCCAGAGAATGGCCCATCGTTCCCGCCCCCACAATCGTTACATTCCGAATTTCAGCCATTTCAAATTTCTCCTTTTAATTTGATCAGCCCACAGATTTTCGCAGATAACTGCAGAAAAGTATTTTCAATGTAAAAAATCTTGATAATCTGCGTTTACCCTGTTAGATAGTGAACATCTAACAGGGTGAATCTGCGTCCCCATATAAATCAGATCGCTCTACCGGCAAAAGCTCCCTCGTGGATAGCATGGTAGACTTTCCTGGGTTCTAAACAATCGCCGATAACATAAACTTCCTGAAAATTTTCCCTTAAGGGCCTGAGAAGTTCCTGGTTGGATGTAAGTCCCAAGGCCAGGACTACGGAATCTGTGGCCATTTCCTGCTTCTTCCAGTCACGGTCTATCAGGAGGACATAGCCCTTTTCTATTTTTTCCAGCTTCCAGTTGGTCAGAGTCTTTACTCCTTTTTCTTTCAACAATTGCAGGAGGGCCAGGCGAGACCGCATCTCCAGGTCAGTAGCCAGCTCGGCGAGCATTTCCACCAGGGTCACTTTCTTGCCTTGGGAAGCCAAATGGGCAGCCACTTCGCATCCCATGGCTGCCCCCCCGGCAACCACTACTCTTTCCCCAGCCTTGAACTGCCCCGAGAGCAGCTCAAGGCAAGTGGCTACAAAAGGTTTTCCGATTCCGGGAATGTCCGGAGCGCGTAAAGTTGAACCCGAAGCCAGGATGATGGACTCCGGATTAAGCTCCTTGACGAATTCAGGGGTGGCCCGCTGGTCAAGCAAGATTTCTACGCCCAGCTTTTCCACCTGGATTTTCAGGTATTTAAGGAAACTCTTCAGCTCGGTTTTGAAAGCTGGAACGGCGGCATATCTCAGGAGACCTCCCAGCTCTTTTTCCTTTTCGACCAGAGTCACTCGATGTCTTCTCAGGGCCAGGACTCGCGCAGCCTCCATTCCCGCTGGACCCCCACCGATGATGCAGACATATTTGGCCTTGGAGACCGGATGGATCCTCATCTGGCGTTCCCGACCCACCTCGGCATTGACGGCACAGCGTTGAGTCTTAAACTGGCGCACTCGACTGCTGCATCCTTCGTTGCACCGCAAGCAGGTACGGATGTCCTCAAACCGGCCATATTTAACTTTGTTGGGAAGCTCGGGGTCGGCGATCAAAGCTCGACCCATGGCGATCAGGTCTGCTCGATTTTTCTGGAGCGCCTCCTCGGCCAGCGCCGGGTCGTGAATGGCTCCCACTGCCATAACCGGGACGCTCACCGCACTCTTAATCCCTTCCGCCAGGTGCAGAAGATATCCCTTGGGAAAGTACATGGGCACGACAAAGTGCTGGCCTGTTTCGATGATCCCGGCCGAGACGTGGATGTAGTCGATCCCACTGGCTTCCAGCCTTTTGGCGAAGGCCTTCGCCTCCGAGAGTGAGATGCCCCCCTCAATAAACTCGTCGCCGCTTATTCTGTAGCCTACCAGGTAATCATTACCGACCTTCGTCCTGACCCGATCCAGCGTTTGCAGGGCGAATAGCCCTCGATCCCTTCCATAGGCATCCGTCCGCCGATTGGTGTAGGGAGAAAGAAACTGGGCTAATAAGTAACCATGGGTTCCGTGGAGTTCCACCCCGTCGAAACCCGCGGTCTTGGCCCGGCGGGCTGCTTCGGAAAATGATTCGATTATGGCCTCGACTTCTCCGAGGGTCATTTCCCTGGCCATCTCGCCGGTATAGCTCGGCATGGCCGAAGGGGCAATCGGCTGGCGGCCCATATATTTTGCTGAGGTGCAACGGCCAGCGTGGCAGATCTGTAGAATAGCCTTGGCCCCCCATTGCTGAATGGCTTCTGCCAGGTCACCCAACCCGGCAATAAGTTGGTCCTCATAGACTCCGAGTTGTCCCTGATTAGCCTTGCTCTCCTTCTCATCGATATAACAATACTCCACGATGATCAGGCCTACACCCCCTTTTGCTCTTTCGGCATAATAATCGATGAGCTTCTGGGAGACGATCCCATCTGGATCACAGAGGCGGGAGAGCATGGGGGCCATGACTATGCGGTTGCGGAGCTCCAAGTTCTTCAAGCGAAAGGGCGGCATTAATTTGGTCAATTCCATAGATATCCCCTTTGGCAAATAACCACTTTTATTCAAGCCACGTAAAAATTCATTTTACTTTAAAGGACCGCTGATTTCTATGACTTTCTCCGGGGTGGAATGTGAACAGCCATCCCCTCAACGTCCAAGGCTGCCTCCATCAAGGCTTCCGTGAGTGTTGGATGTGGATGGATGGCCTGGGCCATGTCCGGAGCTGTAGCCTCGAGGCGCATGGCCAGTACAGCTTCACCAATCAGGTCCGTGGCCTGGGGGCCAAAAATATGCAGGCCGAGGATCTCATCATACTTGGTTTCGGCAACGATCTTCACGAAACCGTTCCGTTCCCCAATGATGGTGGCTTTGCCATTGGCGGCAAAAGGGAATCTTCCTATCTTCAGTTCATACCCAGCCTCTTTGGCCTGCTTCTCGGTCATTCCTACCGCAGCTACCTCTGGAAGAGTATACACACAACGGGGAACTACCCGGGTTTCCATGCGTACCTCATGCCCCATGACGTTTTGCGCAGCGACCTCGCCCTGGGCCATAGCGAAATGGGCCAGAAGCCACTGCCCGGTCACATCGCCGATGGCGTAAATGCCGGGTATGTTGGTCTCCATTTTTTCATTCACTTCGATCCCCTTTTTGCTTAAATGAATCCCCGCTTCTTGTAGGCCCAGCCCTTCTACATTGGGCTTCCTCCCCACGGCCATCAGGACATACTGCGCCTCAAAGGCTTTTTCTCCCTGGCTCGTTATGGCCACGACTTTCCGCTTGCCTTGCGCCCCTTCAGTGATCTCTTTAACCTGAGAACCTGTCAGGGTCTGGATCTTGAAGCGCCTGAGGGATTTATCCAGAGAAGAGGCCACCTCGGCATCTTCACTGGGAAGGATCTGCGGCAGCATTTCCAGTATCGTCACCTTCGTATCCAGGGCAGCAAAAATGGTCCCGAATTCCAGCCCGATCGGGCCACCCCCGATGATGACCATTGACTCTGGGATCTGAGTTAACTGCAAGGCTCCATCGCTATCGATCACGCCGGGGAGCTTTGTCCCGGCAATGGGGAGGTCGGCTGAGACCGAGCCTGTGGCGATGATAATCTTCCGGGCATGATAAGTAATCCTTTGCTGCTTTTCGTCAAGCACTTCGATTCTCAGCGGGGAAATCATTTTGGCTTTTCCTTTGATCACTTCGATGCCGTTTGATTTCATCAAGCTGGAAACTCCCGAGACCAAGGTTTTCACCACCCGATCTTTGCAGGCCATCAGCTTGGAAAAATCGACCGAAACCTCACCGACCTGGATGCCGAAGTCTTTGCCTGCTTCCAAGGACTCCAGAAGCTCTACGCCTCGAAGAAGGGTCTTCGTGGGCATGCAGCCGCGATTGAGGCACAGGCCTCCGAGTTCATCCTTCTCGATCAAAGTGACTTTTCCCCCTAACTGCGCCGCCCGGATGGCCGCTACATACCCCCCAGGACCTCCGCCGATTATGACGATATCTTTCTCGGCCATTGAAACCTCCTTAGTGCTGGATACTGATTAAAATCCGAAAATCAAAATTCAAAAATCAAAATCACAAACCAAAGTCCCAAATATATCAAATGTATTTGCATCAATACCTTAATTTTGGATTTGGCATTTTGTCCCGCCATGGCGGGAATGGCGGGATTTGAATTTTATTCAAGAGGAATTGTTTTCCCCTTCTCTCCGAAAAAAACCTGACTTTCTTTACCCAGCTCTTCTTTTAAAAATTCCATCCCCTCCTTTACTCCATGTACCAGGACGGTGATGCGGGGACGTACTATTCGGGCAATCTCCAAAAGTTCGTAGCGGTCGGCATGAGAAGAAAGGTAAAACCGCTTAATGTTAGGGTTCTTAACCATCACGGGTTCTTCTTGGGGAGAGAAAGTTAAGGCCTCACCAGGTTGAGAATGGAAGACCCGATATCCCAGAGTGTCAGGGTCAATATAGCCGCAGAAGAAAATGCCATGCCGTTCTTCCTGGACCATTCTCCGGGCAAGGCGCGCTGAAGGCGTGTTCTCCACCATCATGCCGTTGGTGGCCACGATCAGGCAGGGGTCTCTGAGCAGGCTTTCGACGGAAAGATCATCCAGGAATCCCAGTACGGAAAAAAGTTCAAAGCTTAGGGTGGAAGCTTGCGGGCGCAAATACCGGCGGTGTTCCTGATAGATCTCCGTGATGTTTTTTCCCAGGCCGGATATGTATAGAGGAACAGGGGGAATCTGGCCGCGCCGTATCAGGCGATGGAGGATGAAGAGGAGTTCCTGGGTCTTTCCCAGGGCAAAGGCGGGAATCAAAACGCAGCCTCCAGCGGAAAGAATGCGGGAAGCTTCCCCGGCAAAGGATTCAATCTCTTTTGGCCGATTGCGGGAATAATATTCCGGGTCATTGGCATAAGTACATTCCAGGATTAAGAAATCGATTTTGCCTTCTGGAAGGACTGCTCCTGAAATGAGCGCTTGATCTTTCACAGAAATATCCCCAGTGTAATAAAGATTGCGCTTACCCTGGCGGAGAAGCAGTCCGGCACTTCCTAAGATGTGCCCGCTGGAAATGAAACGGGCCTGGATGTTGCCCCGCAGGCGGACTCGCTCGCTGTGTACCTGCTTGGCAGCAGCGGATGCATAGATGCCCGGGTTAAATTCCAGCCCAATGATCTCTCCTTCCAAAGGCCGTAGGTCCCCATGTTCGAAAAAAGGATACTCCAGGTATCCTTTCTCTTCCCGGAAGATATTCATTACCGTAACCGTGTTATGGAGCATACGCAGGGCAATGTCTTTGGTGGGAATGGTCGCGAAAATGGGAGCCTGTGGTTGCTGTCGATTGATCAGGGGTAGGGAGCCAACATGGTCCAGATGGGCATGGGAGATGAAGATTGCTTCCAGCTCCTCGGTGATCGTCCCGTATTCGGGAAGGCTCTCCTGTCCGTATTTCTTCGGATGGAGGCCCGCATCCAGAAGAAGGGACACTCCATGGATTTTAAGGAGGTAGGAATTTGCGCCAATTTCTTGCCCCCCACCGAGGACCGTGAAAGACCAGGCCATTGCTCCCTCATAAAGGCCTGCTGCCAGTCATGGAAGAAGGAGACTGATGAGATTACTGATGATCCACTCGAAAAGGGAGATCAGAGGATTGAGGAGGCCCAGATAGAGCAGGCCAATGATGATAAAAAAACCGTATGGCTCCAGGCGGGCCATAGAATACTGGAATTGGGGAGATGAGAAACCCATGAGGATCTTGGAGCCATCGAGCGGAGGGATGGGAATGAGGTTGAAGGCCGCGAGCATGATGTTAATCTGAGCCATATAGATCAGCAGAGTGGAGACGGCGCCAAAAGGAGCCGGATTTACAAGGCGAAGGAGAAGAAGAGATGTGAAGGCGAGAAGGATATTGGCCACGATCCCTGCGGCCGATACCAGGATCAGCCCTTTGCGTGGATCATAGAGGTTGTTGAAGTTCACCGGAACGGGTTTGGCCCAGCCGAACCCGAAGATGAAGAGCATCAAAGTTCCGATGGGGTCGAGGTGTTTGCGGGGGTTAAGGCTCAATCGGCCAAGCCACCTGGCGGTGGAGTCTCCCATCTTATCAGCCACCCAACCATGGGCCAATTCATGGATGATGATGGAGTACAAGAGGGGGATGATTAAAAGAATAAAAGCAGCTGGATTTCTGAGAAGAAGACTGAGAAGACCCATCGCTTAACCCTCAAGTGATTAATGTAGAAAATTTTTTTTAACAACTTTAGGCACTTGACTTAAATTAGTATCACACAGATGAATATCAATTGCAACCCAAACTTGCAAACGCGGAATGCAGGAGCGGACCGACGGCCTTGAGGATGGAGGAGCGGGAGCTATGCTCCCTTGAGGGAAAAGCATGTGTTTCTCCGCCTCAAGCGCAGCGATCCTCGAGCGAAGCGCTCCTTAAGTCACGCTGAAAGCGTGACGGTCCTTCAATCACGCCGAAGGCGTGATGGTCCTTAAGCGCGAGCGCTCTTTTTGATGGCCCAGCGAATAAAAGGATAGAGAATAGAAAGACTGGCCGCGCAGAGGAAGACCGCGGAAATCGGATGGGTAAAGAAAGTGGCGTAGGACCCAACGGAAATGATCAGGGCCCTGCGGAAATGAGTCTCGAGCAGGGGACCGAGGATGATGCCCATGATCACGGGCGCTGCGGGGAGGTTGGCATGCTTCATAAAATAGCCGATGACCCCAAAGATCAAGGATATATAAACCTCAGTCACGCTGTTGTTGGTGGCGTAAGTCCCGGTTATGGCGATGACCAGGATGAAGGGGAGAAGGATAGGAAAGGGGATCTTTAGCATCCTGACCCAGATGCTGATTAAGGGAAGGTTGATCACTAGAAGTAGAAAATTCCCAATATAAAGGCTGGCGATTAATCCCCAAACCAGTTCTGGATTCTTTTCAAATAGAAGAGGGCCAGGACGAAGGCCGTAAAGCATCAAAGCCGCCAGCAAAATAGCAGAGACACCCGTGCTCGGAATCCCCAGGGTCAGCAAGGGGACCATCGCTCCCCCACTGGCTGCATTATTGGCGGTTTCTGGACCAGCCACTCCTTCGATGGCTCCCTTCCCGAACTGTTCGGGGTGTTTGGAGAATTTTTTCTCCACCAGATAAGAGACGACCGAAGCCAGGGTGGCTCCTCCCCCGGGCATGCAACCAATTAAAAAGCCGATAACGGTACCGCGGGCGATGGCAAATTTGCTGGCCATCCAGTCTTTGACCGAGGGGAGTAACCCTTTAATCTTTTCGACCACTGGCCTCATGAGCTCCACCTCGGCAGTAAGGAGTACCTCAGCGATGGCAAAGAGGCCGATGGCCACGGGCAAGAAGCCGATCCCATCCATGAGCTCTGCCTTCCCAAAGGTAAAACGCTCCACTCCGCTCACCGGGTCGATTCCCATGGTCCCCAAGAAAATTCCGAAGGCGGCCATCAAAAGACCTTTTATTATCGATTCGCCCATCAGGCCGCCGAGGGTACAGAGGGCCAGAATGAGCATGGAAAAATATTCGGTCGGGCCGAAGCTTAAGGCCACTTTGACCAGGGGTTTGGCCAAAAGCATCAGCATGACCGTGGCAAAAGTACCAGCTATAAAAGAGCCAAAGGCCGAGATTCCCAGAGCCGGCCCTGCCCTTCCCTGGAGGGCCATCTGATATCCATCGAGGGTAGTCATAATGGCGGGGGCTTCACCCGGAGTGTTGATCAGGATGGCCGTAGTTGATCCGCCGTACATGGCCCCATAGTAGATCCCAGCCAGCATGATCATGGCCGAGGTTGGGTTCATCCCAAAGGTCATGGGGATGAGGATGGCCACCGCATTCATGACCCCGAGGCCGGGGAGGACTCCGACCATGGTCCCGATAAAAACTCCCAGCAAACAGTAGAAGAAATTGGTCGGCGAGAGGGCGACGCTGAATCCATAAAAAAGGTTATTGAGGACTTCCAAGGGAACCCTCCCTTTAGGGCCCGAGCCATCCTTTAGGAAGGGGAACTTTTAACAGCGTGTCGAACAGAATATAGATAGAGATCGGAGTGGCCAGAGAGAAAACGATGTTGATGACCCACTTTCGCCGGTTAAAATAGGCCAACAAAGCAAAGGTAACGATTCCTGTCGATAGGAGATAACCCAAATTTTCGATGGTGATTCCATAAAGAGCGCACCAGAACATAATCCAAATCAGTCGGCCCCACATCCTCCTTCCTGCAGAGGGAGCTGGGCCAGCTTTCGGCTGCTTCAGGCTCTGAATTAGAAGCGTTAAGGATAAAGCTCCGATGATGAGGGCGGCAATGGTGGGTAGGAAAAAGGGGCCGGGGCCTGAGGAGTCCTGAATGGATGGACTCCTCAGGATTTGAGCGAAGATGGCTCCGCTCAAAAGGAGCATGAGCAGACCGCTGTAAAAATCTTTTTTGTTCATTCAAATACCTAACCACAGAGGGCACAGAGGATAAATCGATTGAGTTGCAAATTGCCGAGTCACGGTATAGAGCTTTTCGCCTTGCACCTTGAGCCCAATACCTTTTGCCTTTTTTTCCCTGTGCTCTCTTTGACTCTGTGGTGAATGAAGACTTATTTCTTCGACATCCCCAGCTCGTCCATGATGGGCTTGATGGTTTTATAATCGTTCTTGGCGTCTCTGAAGAAGTCCTCCTTCACCAGCCAGCCGTCATCCAGAAGAAATTTCTTCAAGTATTCCTTCCATTCCGGAGTTTCTCGCATTTTGCCCAAGACCCCCACCCAATAATCTACTACCTCTGGCGAAGTTCCGCCTTTGGCCACAATGGAGCGGGTTTGGAGACTTATTACATCATAACCCTGTTCCCTCATGGTTGGATGATCGGGGAATAGGGGAGAACGTTTCTCGGTGCATACGCCTATGATCTTAACCTGTTTGGCTTCCAGCTGGCCGACGCATTCATTGGGGTTAGCCCAGGCCGCATCGATATGACCGCCTAAAAGGTTGGTCACAACCTCCCCCCCGCTGTTGTATGGAACAAAGCTAAATTCCAGTTTGGTTGCTTTGTTGAGGGCGATATTGCCGAAATGATCTGGGCCGCCTATGGATGTTCCTCCTATGGAGACTGACTTCGGCCCCTTTTTCTTGATGGCCTCCACGAGGTCTTTAGCATTGTTGATGGGAGAATCGGCTCTCACGATGATCAAGTTGATGTCACTGACCAATCGGGCGACGTAGGTGAAATCTTTCCGGAAGTCCCACTTGGCCTTTCCATCAATTTGTTGAGAGACCGTGCCGATGTCGAAACAGGTAAAAGTGTAGCCGTCTGCAGCCTTGGAAAGACAGAAGGCTTTACCGATCGCCCCTGCTCCCCCTGTCTTGTTTATAATGTTGATCGGCTGGGGAACCAGCTTGTACTGGCTAATGATCTTCTCGATGCTACGGAACATGATGTCTGTTCCGCCCCCGGGGGCATAGGGGCAAATAAGGTCAATGGCCCGGGTAGGATACTTCCCTTGAGCATAAAGGGGCTGCCCGGCAATCCCCCACGCCAAAAAGCCCAGGCATACGATCAAAGCAAACTTTTTCATCTTTTTCCCCTCCCTTTTATTTTTTATAGCTACGCGGATGCCATTTTCTTCAGCAGCTTAGCTGCCCGGTAAGGGTTAAAGATCCCGCAGGTGCAATGACGGGCCAGTTCATCAGCAGCGGCCTCAGCAGTTTTTTTGCCCTTTTTGACCTCCTCGGCCATGGCTTTTATCAGGTTAGGGGAAGCCATGCCATGGCCACACATGGTGTGGATCTCCAGGATGTTCTCGGGAGGAAGCTTCTTGGTATTTCCGTGAATTCCCAGGGAGTGCTCCACGGTGTGCAATTTAATTCCTGTACTGCCACAACATTTCTTCACTTCGTCGTACAACCCTGAAACCACGGTGGACAGACCCAGGTTGGCTTCTTTCAATTCTTTGATGAACTTGGTCAAGGTTTCCTTATCTTTGAAAACCGCATGGCCGATCATGGATTTCTTCTTCTTAAACTCCTCCAGGCTAAAATTGTACTTATTCCCATTAGTAGCATCGCCGAAATTCACTACGTTGTAATGAGAAAAAATCTCCCAGAGTTTTCTTAATTTTTCAACGGAACCCTCTACATTAATCCCCTGGGAAGGCATAACCAGGACCACGTAATCTTCCCTCAAGCTCTGGGTATCTCCTCTGCGATGTAAAGTATGAGTCATCTTATTTATCCTCCTTGAATAAGGGACGGCCAAATCCGATGTTGTTCTTAGTATTGGGGCGAAGAGCAAAGCCCGCTCTCTTAGCGATGGGTAGGGTTTCGATTTCCCCTTTTTCCCCCATCCGGCGAATAAGGTCCAACGAAAAGACGGTGTCCAGCTTGGATGATGTGGCCTTAATCACCGATAGCAAATTTTCTAATTTATTTATCTCTATGCCGCACTCGATGATCGCTGAGAGAACCTTCTCGTTGAGGATATCCTCCCGGATCTTTCCTGTAGCCTTATTCACCATCAAAAAAGTCACAGGATTCTTTGGCTCGAAGACGGCCCCTGCCTTGGCCACCGCCTGGGCCATGATGTCTACATCTCGAAAACGGGTACCAACCCCTGGCCTCCCCAATTCAATGGCCACCCCGGCATGGCCCCTGCGGATTCGTCCGGTCACATCGTTGGTCTTCATCTCCTCTGTTCCCCGGCCAGCAAGGCCAGTTTCCTTGTGCACTGTTATGGGGTCACTGAACACCCCGCGCACTGACCGCGGCCATTTAAGCTCCACGGGGTATATGGCATCCGTAGGGCAGATCTTAGCCCGATAGCATACGCCGCATTCCACGCATTCATCCTGATCGATGATGCTGACTAGGTCTTCTCCTTCATCTTTTTTGAGGGAATGAATGGCCGCGACCGTGCAGTATGGGTGACAGGCTTCACATCCGGTGCATTTTTCCCGGTCAATCTGCATGTGTTTCCCCCTTTCTATTCAAATAATTCTTTCCACTAAACTCTCGGAAATGGCATAGCATTCAAAAGAAGGCCAACAGCACTCCTGAATTATTGAAGAAATGGGTATTTCTGTCAATACCTTACTCATTGTTCCCATTACTATTTTACAATTTTTGCATGTCATAAATAAAATGTTTGGTGGGGAATTTTGGGACCAGGCTTGCAAACGTACATTTAATTTTTATGATTTGGTCTACTTCTCTGGTAAAGAATCGATTCAACCCGCCTGCATCTTCATTGAGGGTTTTAGGTTAATATTTTTTCTGCGTACACGAATCTTCTTAAATAAATTCCATTCGCAGACCTTAATGTGCCAAAGTCCTCCTGAGCTTACTTTCCTACTGTTTCTTTCCCGATACATTTAGATTTTCCTTCTCCAAGCTCAACAACTCCTTTGCCCTTTCCTGATTGAATATTCCACAGGGGCACAATTCAGCAAACTTTAGGCTCGCTTTCTCGGGAGAAATCTTCCCCTCCTTCACTCTCCTCCGGGTCTCCGCCACGAATCCGTCAGATATCATATGATGACCACACATGGTTGTGATGGCCAAGGTATCATCCTCGGCCAAAAGCTCTTTTTTACCAAAAACTCCGAGGGAATAATTAATGGTATGGGGCCTCACACCGGCTTCCTGACAGGCAGGGAAGACCTGATCCAGCAACCCGGATATGACCACGCAAAGCCCGAGATCGGCGTCTTTCATCTTTTTCAGAAATTCAGTCACCTGATCCCGAGAAGTGAAAACCCCGCGTATCCTTGACTTTTCTGTAAGTTTTTCCTTAATTTCAGCTGGAGAGACACTCACGATAGGGCCAGACTTTACATCGCCCCAGTTGACCGCGCCTGCTTCCTCAACGATCCCGATTGCTTTGCGAACCCTTTCTACCAAATGGTCATCATTGACGCCTTTCACATGATACAAGAGCCAGACAAAGTCTCTCTCTTGTATTCTTCCGCAACGGTGCAAGCTGTGAGTCATAATATCTTCTCCTGTCCAATGGTTAAAATTTCTTAGCCTTTATAAAGCGGCTTCCCGAGGCCAACGTTCACTTTCCCCCGCCTCGGCCGTTCCATACCATATAGCTGCAATGTCTTCAGCAAGGGTTCATCCCCATCGCCGACCGACATGGAAACGATACCCAAGCTAAACACAGTATCAATCTCCTTCTCTACTTTTAATAAGGCCTCCAAAACAGGGCCCAGTTTTTCTCTTTTGCAGGTTCCTTCGATGATCACGGATAATACATGAACATCGAGAAAGTCGGCGCGAATTTTACCGTTTCTAATGTCGGTCATCAATCCGGAAAGAGGGGTCTCTTTTGGGCTGGCAAATCTGACGCCAGCGCCAGCCACCGCCATGGCAACTTTTTCCACATCTCGCATGTATGCGCCCACCCCGGGTCTCCCCATATCGATGCAAATGCCATAAGAATCCCCGGGAAATCGACCCGTAACATCATTTGTCTTCGCCTCCTCTGTGCCTCGTCCCGGAACACCCGTCCCCTCGCTGGTTATCGTTGGATCACTCAAGACATGCTTGAAGACCTCACCTTGAGACTCGAGAGGTGTAGGTTCAAAACAATCCTTGGGACATATTTGATTACGGTAACAAACCCAGCACTCCACACATACCTTTTCGTTTATGACTGCCACGTCATCCTGCAAAGAGATGGCGCCAACATTACAATAAGGCAAACAGACTTCGCACCCACTACATTTCTCAGCATCTATCCTCATCTTTTCCTCCGGTAAGATTAGCCAACACCCCTTTGGCATATGAAGATGCTGCCGGACTTGACCCTATCCACCTGCTCCCGGACATCTTCCCGCATGCCAATGCCTTCTATAGAAAGGCTCGAATTATTGAAAAGCCTTTGACAACTCCTTGAAATTCCAGTTTTTCCTCCTTTCAGGACAGGAAAACCTTTCCCAATATCTTATACCCATGTTGGCTAATCGCCCTGTCCGTAATCGGACAAATATAGACCCTCCAGCCTCTTTGCCCGGGAGCCCCGGGCATATAGAAATCGATCCCGCAGATTTTGAATGAAGGCAATTGAAAACCCCAGGAATCTTCATCGGTGGGTTATGGATAAGATATCCAGGCGCCGCGACGTATTGAGTTGTCCGTTCCTCCGTACCCCAATTAGAATTTATGCTACCGCACTGTGCCCCCCCGGTCAAGAGGCTGTCCCTTTTGCGACCGCCCGTTTGCAAGACCCACCAGGTTTTCAAGAAGCCATCGGGAGGAGGGGAAAAGGTGCGGAGGAGTCAGGATCGGCTGTCAAAATTTCTTGCCATTGAGTGTCAGGCTTTACCTGGGCTGCACCAAGTAACCATCAGGATCAAGGTGCTTCAGAGGGAACTCCCTCCGGACCCCTTCCGCCTCCAGGGGAACCAGAAAACCTTCGCTTCCAACCTGAGCCCAAATGGTCTTATACCAATCTCATGGTTCCTAACTAGCCCCTGCATGGTTCACAAGGCGGGAGTAAAGATGAAGATGATCATTGGTGGGAGGGAACGGTATTCCAATCGAGAATCGTGGCCTTGAGGCGGCCCACCCCTTACTGGGAAAAGGTTTCCTTCTACCCTTTTCCCAAAGGATAGAATTTCGATTAAAGAAAATATGGCCGGCCAGGAAGATTTTCGACTTCTGGCATACAGCTAACTATATTCGGCGATGATCATAGCCGATTTACGGTATAAACGGGGACTAAATCCTTGAGCATTTCTACAGACCTACAGGGATTAAAAATCCCGCAGCCGCAGGGGGCGGCAAGGATCAGGCTTGCTTCCCAGAGGTCCAATTTACCCGTCTTGACCCTGCGGATCACGTCCCGGACCAGCTTGGGGGAGACCATGCCGTGCCCGCACATGGTGGTGAACTGGCGAATGTCAGGAGGGGGGAGCCGGTCCGTCCGCCCGTGGATCCCGAGGGAGAGATTAATGGTGTGGGGTTTTAGGCCGACCTCGGCGGCCACCTCCCGGACCCGGTCGATAAGGCCACTCACTACCACCGAGATTCCTTCATCAAGTTGCTTAATTTTTACCAGTGCTTCTTTTAGCTTTTCCCTGGTGCTGAATGCGCAGTAGATTCGAGCTCCATCCTGGATGCTATTTAACACCTCCTCTTGAGTGACGCCGCTGTAAAGGTTACGGCGGAGCGAAGTGACGATCAAGTTAGAAGGGCCTTGCAGATAAAGAAGCTCTGCCAGGCGGCGCACCTTCGGACCACTTCCCTCATAATTGAAGCCTCTCGCCGGATAAATGAAAAGGGCATAGTCCTGTTCCAGAGAATCCAATGTCCCTTCTCGATGCAAACTGTGGGTCATGGTACCTTCCTTTCCCAGGCTCGTCCCAGGCCCATGTTAATTTTGGCGTTCGGCCGCCAGGATAGCCCCTCCGATTCGATCGCTTCCAGGACTTCTGCTGGAACTTTTAGCCTCGGTTCCAGTTGGGTGTAAACATCCAGGCAAAAAACGCTGTCTACCTCCCGGGCTACTTCCTTTATGGTACGAAGGACATGGCCGAGTTGAGACGGCTTTACTTTGAATTCCATAATGGCACTCAGGACCCGCTCGCCCATCAATTCCGGCTTCAAGTCTCCGGTCTTGCGATCCTGAATCATGTCGTTGAAGGGGTTTTCGGGCTCGATCTCATGGATGCCGGCTCTGGCGAGCGCCCGGGTGATCTTTTGAATGTTTTTCAGGTCCATGCCGATGGTTGGCCGTCCCACTTCGATGGCGATGCCTACCTCATCAGGGCCACACCGGTTTGTGACGTCGTTGCTTTTAGACTCTTCTGTCCCCCGACCCTGAATTCCCGTGAGGGCATGGGTAGCGTTTGGATCGCTGAAATATTTTCGCAAGGCTCGGGGATAATCATAGACATGGGGCGATTCCTCAATTGCTTCTACAGGACAGATCTTCGCCCGCAGGCATGAACCGCATTCATAACATACCTCTTGGTCCACTTTACTTTTCAGGTCTTCAAAGTGAATGGCATCGGTTGGGCAGTATGGATGGCAAAGTCCGCAACCCACACAGATATCTTTTCGAATCAGCATGGATTTCTCTCCTCCTCAAAAATAAGCCGCGCCCTCCTGCGCTGTATTCCATAATCTAAAAGGTTTTGCGGCATGACATGAAAAGATGGCTTGATTAATTTATACACTTCTGATCCAGCCTCTTTTCCATTGATCATCAGATGATGCAGGGGGCCAGCCGCTGAGATTTCCCCCACCAGTGCTCCGCCGACAATCCGGCCACTTGCGAGAAAAAGCTCCCGGTAAACTCCTTCGGATTGGTTTTCGTAGGAGATTGCCTCGGCACCTGGGACAGGCGGACCCAGGATTATTACGGACAGCCCATGGAGGTTCAAGGAGTTAGGACGAGTCAATACATTTAATGGAAGGGGGACAGATCGATACAGGTTCTCAGCAGCCAGTTTTCCCTGGGAGA
>JACRCA010000115.1 GCA_016234425.1 Deltaproteobacteria bacterium
GGGCCAGGAGATATTCTGTGGCCGATGAGGGGGAAAGAGTAAAGGGCTTTCCCCCTTTTTTATTTTTGGTTTTTCTCCAGAAAGAATGTTAATATTTTTAAAGATAAGGCTATTAAGCTGGAGCATGAATCTCATTATTCCCCCATTAATTTTTCTCCTTTTCGTTCTTTCTCTTCTTCAGGCGGGAGCCTGGGCTCTGGATGTGGGAGAAGCGGGCAAGCCTATTAAGGCGCTTTCCGCGCATGCCGCTTCTATGGACATGGTCTGGACCCTGATCGCCTCTTTTTTAATCTTCCTCATGCAGGCTGGGTTCACGCTGGTGGAAGTGGGTTTCACCCGGGCCAAGAACGCCGGGAACGTAGTGATGAAAAACATGATCGACTTCGCCATCGGTTCCATCGGCTTCTTCTTCATTGGCTACGGCTTGATGTTCGGGGCCAGTGCTCTCGGGCTTTTCGGAACCAGCGACTTTTTCCTCAGCCATATTACTCTCGCGGGCGGGGTGGACAACTGGAGATTCGCCAACTTAATGTTCCAGGTGGTCTTTGCCGCCACGGCCGCTACCATCGTCTCCGGGGCGATGAGCGAGCGGGCAAAATTTATCGGCTACTTGTTTTACAGTCTCCTCATCAGCACATTGATCTACCCCGTGGTAGGCCATTGGATATGGGGAGGCGGGTGGCTGGCCCGCAAAGGGATGATCGACTTCTCAGGTTCGACTGTGGTTCACTCCGTGGGCGGCTGGGTATCGCTGGCTGGAGTGCTGGTTCTGGGGCCACGCTTGGGACGCCACAATCGTGATGGATCGATAAACATCATCCCCGGCCACAACATTCCCCTGGCGGCCCTCGGGGTTTTTATTCTCTGGTTCGGCTGGTTTGGGTTCAACACCGGCAACACCCTTTCAGCGACGAATCCCAGCATCGCCCTGATCGCTGTCAACACGATCCTGGCGGGGGCCAGTGGGGCTCTCTGCACCATGGCTTTGACCTGGGCCTTGCGGGGAAAGCCAGACGTGGGCCTGACCCTCAACGGCGTCCTCTCCGGGCTGGTCTCCTGCACAGGGGGAGTGGCCATCATCAGTCCTTTCAGCGCTGCCGTCATCGGGAGCTTGGCCGGATCTATCCTTTACTTCTCCCTTAAAGCCTTTGAACGGTGGCGCATTGATGACCCTGTGGGGGCTATCTCCGTTCATGGGGTCAATGGCATCTGGGGGACCCTGGCCGTGGGGCTTTTCGCCCAAGACAAGTATGTGCAGAATAGCCTGGGGTATGCGGTTAACGGGCTAATCTTCGGAGGGGGCATCGATCTTCTAAGCGCGCAAGCCTTGGCGGTCATCTCCGTCTTTCTCTGGGCCTTTCCTCTTTCTTTTGGTTTCTTCAAGCTCCTCGATGGAACTGTAGGGCTGCGCGTATCTGCGGAGCAGGAGGTGAAGGGCCTGGATTTTGGAGAACACTCCATGACCTCTTACCCGATTTTCGATGAGTTTCAGAAAAAGCAGGAGGAGATTATCGAGGAACTCGCGCGGGTGCAGGAGCTCTCTCTGCTTCATGACATCAGCCAATCCATGCACACATTAAACATCGATGAAATTCTGGAGCTGATCCTGCAGGGGGTCGCCAAAGGAGTCGGGTTCGATCGGGCCAGGCTCTACTTATTGGATGAAGAAAAGAATCAACTGGTTTGCAAGGTCGCCGTCGGAGTGGAGCGGGATAAGATGCAAAACCTAAGCCTGCCCTATGATCGAGAAGACAATATGGTCTCCCGGGCCATTTTGGAACGTCGCCCTTTCATCGTGGAAGACGCCAGCAAAGACCCGCGGGTGAATCGAGAGTTGATCAGCTTTTTGGACGTAAAATCCTTTGCCGTTGTCCCCCTCCTATCCCGGAACAAAGTTCTGGGAGGGATCGCCGCCGACAACTTGATTAGCCAGGGGGTGATTACGGAGAAGAAGCTCCAATCCCTGATGATCTTCGCCAATCAGGCCGCCCTGGCCCTGGAAAACGCCTTAATGTACGAGGAGCTAAAAGACTTCAGCGGCCAGCTGGAAGAGCGGGTGCAAAAGGCCACAGCGGACCTGGAGGAAACCCAAAGGCAGCTCTTTCACTCGGAGAAACTGGCGGCTCTGGGAAAACTTTCCGCGGGCATTGCCCATGAGATCCGCAACCCTCTGACCAGCATCAAGATCCTGATTCATTCGTTGGTCGATGAAATGGCCACCGAAGCATCGCGGGAGAAAGATTTGGCCATCATCGAAACCGAGATCGAACGGGTGAATAAGATTATCAAACAATTCCTGGATTTTGCCCGCCCTCGTCCTCCTTCCTTAGAACCCAGGGATGTACGCCGGGTATTGGAGGAGACCCTTGCTCTCATCGTCTACGAAATGGAGGCACAGGGGGTTTCCCTCGAAAGGTATTATGAGCCAGAAATTCCCGCCGTTCCCATGGATCCGGAACAGATGAAACAAGTGTTCTTAAACCTTTTGCTCAACGCTATCCAGGCCATGGACCATGGGGGGAAATTGAAAGTTTCAGCGGCCTTAAAGCGTTACGGGTATGGAACATGGAGTGGCTTATTTGTGGAAGTATCCGTCCAAGATTCGGGGAAGGGGATTCCAGAAAATATAAGGGGCAAGATCTTCGAGCCTTTTTTTTCCACCAAAGAAGAAGGAATTGGGTTAGGGCTGCCCATTGCCCAGCGTATCGTCGAGGAACACGGCGGGGAGATCAGGATGGAAAGCAGTCTTGGGAAAGGGGCGACCTTCTATGTTACTATTCCTGTAAATCAAGGAGCGAGATATCCGGAATGATAAGGATCAATGGTCAATGATCAA
>JACRCA010000113.1 GCA_016234425.1 Deltaproteobacteria bacterium
AAGGTCATCCTGCGCCTGGACCCCTCGCAAGGGCAAATTCACGGAAATTTAGCCGAGCTTTACGCCAAACGGGGATTGGTCATAGAAGAAAGGAGGGAGCGGCAAGCGGTTGGGGAAGTAGGGGTGCCAGCCAGGAAAGAAGCGCTTCCAGCCATCCCCCTTTTTTCCGACCTGAAAAAAGAAGAGCTCACACGAGTCATGGAGAAGATTCAGGCCAAAGAGTTCGCCAAGGAAACAGTGATCTTTAAGGAGGGGGAACCGGGCGATTCAATTTTCATCATCAGCCAAGGAAAAATAGGCGTTTTCCGTCTTGATTCCAGCGGAAAGAAAATCGTTCTCAATGAGCTGAAAGAAGGAGACTTTTTCGGGGAGTTTGGGTTCTTCGGCAATGGCCGGCGCCAGGCCAGTGTGGAGGCCCTTGCGGATACAGAGCTTTTGGAGATCACCAAAAAGGACTTACAAGAAATCATTCGAGAATTTCCCAGCGTTTCCCAGGTACTATTTAAATTCTACAAAGAGCGCGTTCTGGATACGCTCTTAGTTACCTCCTCTCTCTTTCAATCTTTTTCTCCCCAGGAAAGGGCCCAAATCTTGGACAGATTCACGATGGAGGAATTTCCCGCGGGAGCGATGGTTTTGCAAGAAGGAGCTCCGGGAGATTCTATGTACATCATCAAAAAAGGCGAAGTCGAAGTTTCCACCACGGATGCTCGAGGAGCGCCGCTTCCCTTAGCTAGGCTGAAGGAAGGAGATTTTTTCGGCGAAATTGCTTTAATCACGGGTAGGCCAAGGACAGCCTCAGTTAAAGTCCTGCAACCAGCGGAATTGGTTCGTCTGGATAAGAAAGATTTTGATCAAATCATGGTGAACCACCCGGAGGTCATAGAAATTCTCCAGGAATCCCTTCATCTTCGATTGGGAAATAAGCTCAAAGCCTTAGGAGTGTTTCGGGACAGACCGGCCAAGGATAGGATGGTCTGATTTTGTCCACCAGTTCGAAAAATCATCCGCTCATCTATGTCCAGGGTTTGAAAAAATCTTTCATCTTTGGGGGTAGCGGGAAAATCATCGAAGTTTTAAAGGGGATCGAACTCACCATTAGGCCTGGGGATATGTTGGCTATCGAAGGGGCTTCTGGTGCGGGAAAGAGTACTCTCTTGCACATTCTGGGGGCATTGGACCGGCCCACCGAGGGGAAAGTCTACTTTCAAGATGTGGACCTTTTCCAGCGGAGTGAAGGCGAATTGGCCGAGTTTCGCAACCGCCACCTGGGATTCGTCTTTCAGTTTCACCACTTGCTGCCGGAATTTACCGCCTTGGAAAACACCATGATGCCCGGATTGATTCAAGGCGTGGATAGGAGAGAAGCCAGTAAGAACGCGGAGGAAATCCTGGTCCAGTTGGGCCTCGGAGACCGTATGCACCACAAGCCCGGGGAACTATCGGGAGGAGAACAGCAGCGGGTGGCTGTGGCCCGGGCCCTGATGATGAGCCCGCCGGTGATCTTGGCTGATGAGCCCACGGGGAATCTGGATACGAAGACGGGGGAAGATGTGCATAATCTAATGCTGGAGATTGGCAGCCAAAAGGGAGTCACGATTATTGTAGTTACGCATAACCCCGCTTTAGCCAGCCGGATGAACCGTCGCGTCATACTGGTGGACGGCAAACTGTATGAAAATGGCTGATTCCGACCGCTGGGAATTAGCTTCGGGCGGAAGGGAGAGGCGATGGGTCTCTCGACAGATGAGGGAGCGGAAATGGAATTTATTGCCAGAGAGCCTCTGGAGAAAACAGGTTTCGATGGAGAAGCCAATTCTAATCGCTTTTCTTTTCTGTTTCCTGTTACCTGGGGGATTGCTGGAGGGAAAAGCCAGAGGGCAGGAGGTGGTGAAGATTGGGGTTCTCCCCCTGCGGGTTTATGCCGCCGATCGGCAAAAACTCGCGGGGTGGCCAAAACGGGTGGCTACGATTCTTTCCCAGGAATTGGCCAAAGATGAGCGGATTGTTCTGGTAGAGGAAGACCAGGTACGGGATGCTTTGGCCCGTGTCGGCCTTATGGAGGTCGATGAGCATTTGGCCCGGGAGATTGGGCGAACGGTTGACGCCGATTACATGATCCTCGGATCTATAACCCAGATTGATGGGTCCATCAGCCTGGATGCCCGCATCGTAGACGTCCATCTGCGCGGGGTAATGGCTTCTGCTTTTGCGGTCGGCAAAGGGCCGGAAGACCTGGACTCCACAGCTCGTAAATTGGGCCAGGAAGTGAACATCAAAGTTTTAAGAAAGGAATTGATCTCCAAAATTCTGGTCGAGGGGAACAAAGCCATAGAGGAAGGGGCCATTCGCTCCCAAATTAAAATGAAGGAAGGGGATGTCTTTTCCTCCCGGGCCCTACGGGAAGACCTGAAGTCCATCTACCAGATGGGATATTTTCAGGATGTCCTGGCGGAAAGACGTGATTGGGGCCGGGAGAAAGCCATCGTTTTTATCGTCGAGGAAAAGCCGGTCATTAAAGAAATTAAATTTTCCGGAAACAAGGCCCTTAAGACCAGCGATCTTCAAGAAGTTATGACCCTCAAACCCCGGACCATCCTGAATCTGAATGCCGTAAAAGAAAACACTCATAAAATTCTCCAAAAATACCGCGATGAAGCCTACTTCGCTGCGGAAGTGCAATATGAATTGGAGACCCCCAAGAAGGGGGAGGTGATCGTCCATTTCAAGATTCAAGAGCACAAAAAGATCCGTATTAAGACGATCGCTTTTTCCGGTAACCTCCATTTCTCGGATGCGCAGCTAAAGAAACTTCTACCGGAGACGAAAGAGAAGGGGTTCTTCTCCTGGGCGACCAAGTCCGGGGTCTTGCTCCGGAGCACGATCCGTGCTCCCCGCAGGTGGGTCTTCAGTTCATCGAGGGCCGTCTCGATCTCCCAGCGTTCGTGGTAAAGAGCGGCCAGTTCCGCCGCCGGTGCCTGCTCC
>JACRCA010000117.1 GCA_016234425.1 Deltaproteobacteria bacterium
CTATTCCCCTGAAGACATACAGGAAATGGACTATGAGCGGGACTTGGGCTTCCCCAGTCAATATCCCTTTACCCGGGGCGTCCAGCCTACTATGTATCGGGGCCAGCTCTGGACGATGCGCATGTTTGCCGGATGGGGCTCAGCCGAGGATACCAATAAACGGTTCCATTATCTGGTGCAAGAGGGTCAGACCGGGTTGAGCGTGGCCTTCGATTATCCCACTTTGATGGGATATGACACGGATTCGCCGAGGGGCCGAGGAGAATGCGGGAAATGTGGTGTAGCCATTGACACATTGAAAGACATGGAAATTCTCCTGGATGGCCTGCCCATTGACCGGCTCACCACTTCCATGACGATCAACCCTCCAGCCTCCGTCATCTGGGCCATGTATATTGCCGTGGCTGAAAAAAGAGGCATCCCCCGGTATAAACTGGGAGGAACCATTCAGAATGATATGTTGAAGGAGTTTATCGCCCAGAAAACCTTCATGTGTCCTCCCCGTCCTTCTTTAAGGGTAATTACTGACACGGTCGAATTCGGGACCAGAGAAGTTCCCCGCTGGAATACCATCAGTATCAGCGGCTACCATATTCGAGAAGCCGGCTCTACAGCCGTTCAGGAGCTGGCCTTCACTCTGGCCGACGGCTTGGCCTATGCCCAGGCGGCTATGGAAAGGGGTTTGAATGTAGACGACTTTGCCCCGCGCTTTTCCTTTTTCTTTGACGCCCATTTAGATCTTTTTGAGGAGATTGCCAAATTTCGAGCGGCCCGACGGATGTGGGCTCGTTTTATGAAAGAAAGATTCAAGGCCCAGAACCCCCGCTCCTGGTGGATGCGTTTTCATACCCAGACAGCGGGTTGCTCTTTAACGGCCCAGCAGCCTTACAACAATGTCATCCGGACCACTCTGGAGGCTTTGGCCGCAGTTTTGGGGGGCACTCAATCCTTGCATACCTGTTCCCTCGATGAAGTTCTTTCCCTTCCCACCGACGAGGCGGTGACCATCGCCCTGCGGACGCAGCAGATCATAGCTGAGGAATCAGGAGTGACCAATACCATCGATCCACTCGGAGGGTCTTATTTTGTTGAGGCTCTGACCAATGAGATGGAAGCTCAGGCCATGGCCTACATCAACAAGATTGATGACCTGGGCGGAATGGTGGCCGCCATCGAAAGGAATTTTCCCCAGCAGGAGATCGCCAATGCCGCCTACAACTTTCAGAAGCAACTGGAGCGAAAAGAAAAGATCATGGTAGGAGTCAACAAGTACATAACGGAAGAAGTCTTACCGGTGGAACTCCTCGAGATGGATCCGGCCCTGGAGGAGAAGCAAATCGATAGACTCAATCGCGTTAAAAACCAAAGAAACCATGCTCGGGTGAAAGAATCTTTGGAACGATTGGGAGAAGCAGCTTCGGGGAATAAGAATGTCATGCCCTTCCTGATTGAGGCAGTCAAGGAATATGCCACCTTGCAGGAATGCTGTGACGTTTTCCGTAGAGTCTTCGGTACCTACCGGGACCCGGGGATTTTTTGAACAAAATGATCGATGATTTGCGAAGCCAGCTTAAGGCCGTGGAGGAGTGGGGGGAGGTGTTGCCCATTCGCCAGGAAGTGGACCCCCGGTTCGAGCTCCCGGCCATCAGTAAGAAGCTGGAAGCAGATAAAGCCCTGCTCTTCGAAAAGGTCAAAGGGTATCGAATGCCCGTGTTGGTGGGTATGGACAACAGCCGCTCCAGGATCAGCCGCGTTCTGAGAGTGGATGATTTTAATCTGACGCTGCGATACCTGGAGGCGATCCGCCACCCCCTGCCCCCTAAAGTCGTTCAGGATGGGCCTGTAAAAGAAGTGAAGATCACGAAAGACATCAACCTCCCGGAACATCTGCCGGTGGTTACCCACTATGAAAAAGATGGTGGCCCCTTCATCACCGCCGGAGTGGTGATTGCCGAAGATCCGGCGCATAACATCCGCAACCTTTCCTACCACCGCCTGCAGGTCATGGGTAAAGATGAGATCGGAATTTTCATCCAGCCCCGGCACCTCTGGGAGCTTTACACGGAGAAAGAAAAAGAGGGGGAACCCCTGGAAGTCGCCGTGGCCATCGGGCTGGATGCCAGCATCCGCCTGGCGGCCGCCACCTCGGGGTCTCTAATTCCTCTTGGCTTTGATGAACTCTCCATTGCCGGGGCCCTGCGGCAGAAGGCCGTGGAAATCGTCCGCTGCGAAACAGTTCAGGTGATGGTTCCGGCCAAGGCGGAGATCATCATCGAAGGAGAAATATTGCCCGGCTTGCGCAAACCCCAAGGGCCTCTGGCTGATTTTACCGGAACCTACGGAGAGGCTTGGGAAGGGCCAGTTCTCAGGGTCAAGGCGATCACCCACCGGAAGGAGGCCATCTACCAGGATCTCCTTCCCTTTACCCCCGAGCATCATTTGCTCCTGGCCGTTCCTCATGAACCGGTTGTCTACCAGGCGGTCAAGACCAGCGTTCCCGGAACCAAAGCCGTACACATCACACCCTCCAGCTCCGGAAAGTTTCACGCGATCATTAGCATCCGGAAAGAGCACGAAGGGGATGGAAAGAATGCCATTCTGGCCGGTCTGAACAGCAGCCGGGATATCAAGCTGGTTGTGGTGGTGGATGAGGACGTGGATCCATTTAACCTCAGGGAGGTGGAGTGGGCGGTGGCCACCCGCTTCCAGGCCGATCGAGACCTGGTGGTGATTCCGGCGGCCAGGGGCAATGAACTGGACCCTTCCTGTCCCCAGCCGGGGCTGACTGCCAAGATGGGAATCGATGCCACCAACCTCCTGGGACGAAGCGAGCGTTTCGAGAAAGTGCGGATCCCCGAAATGGAGAACATCAGAATTCAGGATTATCTTGGGCCATGAAGCCACTCATCATTGCTATGACTGGGGCCACAGGAGCGATTTACGGAATTCGCCTGCTCCAGGTTTTGCGGGAAAAATCGATGGAAGTCCACCTGGTGATGAGCGCCTGGGCGGAGAAGACGATCAGCCTGGAAACCAATTATGCCATAGAAGAAGTAAGAAAACTGGCCAAGAAATGCTACGCCGTGGATGACTTATCTGCGCCCATTTCCAGCGGTTCTTTTCCCACGGAGGGGATGGTCATCATTCCCTGTAGCATGAAGACGCTGGCGGGCATTGCCCATGGAATAAGTGAGAATCTTATCCTGCGGGCGGCGGATGTGATGCTGAAAGAGAGGCGCAAATTGATCCTCGTTCCCCGGGAGAGTCCCCTCAGTCTCATCCACCTGCGCAATATGACGCTCGCCGCGGAAGCGGGAGCAGTCCTCCTCCCGCCCATGGCTGCTTTCTATTTTAAGCCCCAATCCATTGCCGACCTGATTGACCATCTAGTGGGAAAAGTGTTGGACCTTTTGGGCGTGGAACATCATCTTTTCCCGCGATGGGGAGAATAAAAAGTAATTGAAAATTGCAGATTGCAAAATCAAAATTTAGATTTTTCAATTTTCAATTTCCATTTTGCAATATGCCTTGTACCGGAGCCTTTTTTGAAAAATTGGGGGATGATTGACATGGAATCGAAAAGCGGAAGGTATACACCCTCAGCGGTGTCCTGGTCCGAAGTTAATGTCAAGAACAAAGGGATGAAGGATAAACGGGTTTCGCTGGAGGAAGCTGTTCAACTAATCGAAGAAGGCGGCCACTTGGCCATAGGAGGGATTCAATACAATCGGGTACCCATTGCGATCCTCAAAGAATTGATTAGAGCGGGGAAGAAGGGCCTCACCGTATCCCGGGCGCTCATGAGCTTTGAGGCAGATTTTCTTCTGGTTTCGGGGGCCATGAAGACGGCGGTTACGAGCTGGCTGAGTGGGGCGGTTACGTACGGGCTTTCCCCCATCGTCCGACTTTATATGGAAAGCCAACGGGCAAATTTTGAAGAATGGAGCAATTTGGCCATGGGGCTGCGGTACATGGCCGGGGGAATGGGAATTCCCTGTATTCCAGCCAAGGTTGTCCTGGGCTCGGATATTGCGAAACTGGTAGATCTGAAAACTTTTTCCTGCCCGTATACAGGTGATAAACTGGCTTTAATTCCGGCCCTGAATCCCGATGTGGCTGTCATTCATGCCCAGAGAGCAGATAAGTTTGGGAACGTACAGATTGACGGGATCACGGCCATGGATATGGACATAGCCAAAGCGGCCAAAAAGGTAATCGTGACTGCGGAAAAAATCGTTCCCACTGAAGAGATTCGCAGGACTCCGGAATTAACCCGGATTCCATTCTTCTGCGTGGATGCCATAGTGGAAGTGCCATACGGGGCTTTTCCCTATGACTGCTACGGCTGCTACGAGCCTGTCCATGAGCATTTTCGCGAATACTATAAGGGTTTTGAAAGTGCTAAAAGCCTGGAGGAGAATACCAGAAACTACATAGAGAAGTATTTTTTGGAACCGAAGAGCTTTGCAGATTATCTGGAACTGTTCGGAGTGAATACGATCGTCAAATATTCTAGCCTGGCGAAAGATTAGCTTTGGCTCCCTTCTTTCGAAGGGCAAATTAAAAGTTGGGCTTTGTAGAAGTAGAAATTGCGAGTATAGACATTCCACATTTTGCATTTTTCACTTTCCATTTTGCCTTGCAACGGAGTGCGCTATGGATTACGATCCCACAGAGATAATGGCGGTATGCGCGGCCAGAACATTAAAGGATGGCCAAGTGGTATTTGCTGGCGCGGGGGTGCCCATTATAGCTTCACTGGCCGCCCAAAAATTGCACGCCCCTTCTTTGACCGTATTATTCGAGGTGGGAGCTGTTGCTCCCATTGTGGAAATCGGCCGAATCCCCTCTTCGGCCAATGAGTCCAGGTCCGCTTATGGGAGCGTGATGTTTCCTACAACTACAGAGACACTGCTCTTCTGTCAGCGAGGATTTGTGGATATTGGGTTTTTGGGGGGTGCCCAGATCGATAAATACGGAAATCTAAACAGCTCGATTATCGGCAGCTGGGATCGTCCCAAAGTAAGAATGCCCGGAAGCGGGGGAGCGAATGACATTGCCAGCTGTACCAACTTTTTGGTGGTTACCTGGCATGAAAAGAAACGCTTTGTAGAAAAAGTAGATTTTATCACCAGCCCTGGCTATCTTCAGGGCGGCAACTCACGGCGCGAAGCCGGCCTCGTAGGCGGGGGCCCTTTGCAGGTCATAACCCATTTGGGAATCCTGGGATTTGATCCGGAGCGCAAGGAGATGGTGCTAAAAGCTGTGCATCCAGGCGTCGATCCACAAGAAGCGCGGGCGAATACGGATTGGGATCTGAAAGTTGCCGATGACCTTGTCGTGACCGAGCCCCCTACCAAGGAAGAGTTAGACATATTCCGGCGGTTAGACCCTGAGCGCCGCTTCCTGAAGGTTAAGTAAAATACTTGGCGTTAGAAGGGGAATCGAACCTTGCAGAGGAGTGGTCGAAGGATCATTCTCGTGACCAGCGTGGTAGCTATCCTATGGTCCATCTTTCAGCTTTATACTGCCGGCGTGGGCTTTTTTCATGTGATGGTCCAAAGGCCTATCCACTTGGGTTTTGCTCTGGTCGTTTCCTTCCTGACGTACCCCCTGCTGACCCGAAGGACCTCGGAAGGCAAGCCAGTTGGCGGTTCGATGGACATCATTTTTGGGTTGGCCGCGATTGCTGCCACCACTTACATGCTGGTGGACCAGCAAAGGATCATCAAACGCATCATCTTCGTCGACCCTATAGAGATCGCGGATATCATCGTAGGTTTTACATTCATCATTCTGTCCCTGGAAGCTGGGAGGAGGACGCTCGGACTCACCCTTCCTCTGGTGGCCCTCTGTTTCTTGGCTTATCTGTTCCTGGGTCCCTACTTTCCCATCGATGCCCTGGCCCACAGCGGCATCAGTTTGGTCCGCTTTATCGACCTGCAGATCTTAACCCCGCAGGGGTTGTTCGGGATACCGATAGGGGTTTCCACGGATACGGTATTCTATTTTCTCTTATTTGCAGCCTTCTTGGAAGAGTCCGGGGGCGGTAAGTTGTTCACTGACGTAGCCTTCAAGCTTACCGGCCGGATGAAGGGTGGAAGTGCCAAAACGTCTGTCGTGGCTAGCAGCCTGATGGGTACGATCAGCGGAAGTGCAGTGGCTAACGTGGTAGTAGACGGCACGTTCACCATCGCCATGATGAAAAGAACCGGTTTCCGGGGCGACTTCGCCGGCGCCGTGGAAGCCGTTTCCTCCACTGGGGGACAGATTATGCCCCCCGTTATGGGCGCTGGGGCTTTTGTCATGGCGGCGATCTTGGGGGTGCCTTACTGGGACATTGTGAAAGCGGCCATCATTCCTGCGGTAGCCTATTACCTTGCGCTTTTTGTCATGGTAGACCGGAAGGCCAAAAAGGATGGCCTGACAGCCATTCCATGGTCGGAGCTACCAAAACTGGAGATCAGCCAAAGGATTCATCTCCTTCTGCCCCTGGCCGTCCTGGTATATCTGATTTATATCGGATGATCCTTGATGGTGGCCGCGAGCGTATCCATGGCCGCCATACTTCCCTTAAGCTTCCTCAGGGCGGCTACCCGCATGAACTTGAGGAAGATCATCCTCGCTCTGGAAATTGGCGGCAAGCAGGCTGTAAGCGCGGCCATTCCCTGTGCCGTTGCCGGGATCATCATTGGAGTGGTCATCTTTACAGGGCTGGGCTTGCGGTTGAGCAGCTACATCGTATCTATCTCCGGAGGAAATGTTTTCTTGGCTATGGTCTTGGTCATGGCCTGCTACATCGTCTTGCGAATGGGGATGCCGACCACGGCAGCTTACATCATTGCCGCTGCCGTGATGGTGCCGGCCTTGATCGAATTGGGAATCGTGCCCATCGCCGCGCACATGTTTGTATTCTATTTTGCCTGCCTTTCGATGGTTACCCCACCCGTAGCTCTAGCTGCTTACGCTGCTGCGGGAATTGCCAAGTCCGATACCTGGACGACGGGATGGATGGGAAAAGAGGGACGTTGGTTCTCACGGTGCATAACTTATTTCACCAGCGATTCGTCCGTTCGCGCTAAGGCACGGTTGATGCTGGATGTATTCACCCCAAGATAACGTGCAATCTCGGCACCGGAGTACCCAAGTTCCTCCTTACTCCGGTAGGCAATTACAGCGCGGGCCTCGCTCACTCGGCTTCGTCTGCTCCCATGCCTCAGCTCGTCCTCACTCACCTTTCGCTTTCGGCATTCTTCCTGAATAATGTCAGTTATACTCTTACCCCTTCGTCGGAGTTTGGTCTGCCGCAGCTGTCGCTCCTCCACCTCCCGCAGAATCCTACCGACAAAATCTCCGCTTCCCAATATGCGCTCATCCGACGTCTCTTCTTGACCCTTTCTCCGCAGAGCCAGGACCTGGGACCAGCCCCCCTGGCTCCTGATCAGCCCTCCCCCCGTTAACGCAGGATTACGCCCCTCACCGAGCCCCTCTTGGACAAACCGACGGTATTCCCGGATCGCCTTTCTGTTCGTGCCGCCGAACTGGGCTAGGACATGAGCCCGGTCCATCCAGGGGTATGCGGTCCTCCCGATGACCATGCGGTGCCCGCTCCACGGGTAGCGATCCAGTTCGTCCAGGGTGCTTATGAGCTTGGCCCGTATAGGATTTGAGTGGATGTATCGCACCAGGGCTAAAAGGTAGGTCTCTTCATCGCAGAGGATGGATTTATACCGGTTTTCAAATAGATGCCCCGTGCGGTGGTGGCGGCGGTTGTAGTATTGGGCGTACCAGGTAAGGAGCTTTCGCATGAGGGTGGAGAGCCCCCGTCTGCCGCTTCGGACCAGCAGATGGACATGTTATGTGAAGCTCTGGATTATGTGAAGTAGAGCTCCTTCATTTCTGGATTATCCCATATTTTTCCCCTCTGGTTAATATTTTACTGCACATAATTGAG
>JACRCA010000118.1 GCA_016234425.1 Deltaproteobacteria bacterium
AAATCAAAACCCTTCACCCCGAGCCCGACGGCCGGTCCAATGGGTCGGTAGTGGATCGCGGCTCCGACCTCCTCGCTGAAATCGCGGAACATCTGCTGGGTGTAGCTTTGATCAAATTTGACCTCGGCACCCGCTGCTGGAATGGCCCAGAGAAACAAAAAAACGGTTAGATACCTTCTCATGATTCACCTCGTCAAGAAGCGAATTTTTTTATTTTATAGAGATTTCTTCAAAAATCAATGCGAAACTCCCTGGAGGATTCAGCTTGGATCACGCCTTGATCCCGCCATTCCACGATCTTCCAGGCCATAATTTCTTGTTCTTTCCACCAGCCGTCTAACTTGTTTTTCCTCTCCCAACTCTCCAGGGCATTTTTTGTCTCGTCATCTAAGCGTGAAGGATCCTTCTGAAAAAGAGGCGTTCCGGGAAGCGGAAGGTAGGTATGGGCATGAATCTTGGCGCCGTGTTCCTCAATCATCTTCTTCATCAGATGGAGAGAGCACTCTCGATCCTGCATCGTTTCTCCAGGGAAACCGAAGACAAAATCCACGTGGGGCATGAAACCAGCCTGGCGGATCCATCGGGAGGCAGAAAGAGCCTGTTCTGCGCTGTGCCCTCGGTTGAGCTCTGCAAGGAGAGAATCGCTACCGGATTGGGCTCCGAGGACAATGGTTTTGTTGCGGCAATACTTTTTTACGAGTTGTAGGACCTCTGGATTAACCCAATCCGGGCGCACTTCCGATGGGAAGCATCCGAAATGGACTCCCGTGACCCCTGCTTCGCTGCAGGCAGCTAAAAGCGCTTCAATGGCCTCTGTATTTGGCCCTTGACGGCCTTTCGAACCGTAGGAAAAGGCGTTGGGCGAAATGAATGCGCTCTGGCGATATCCATAGGGGATCGTTCGCCTAAGGTGCATGGCCACACCCGCCGCGCTGCGATGGCGGGGGGAGTGGCCAAAAATGCGGGGAGTCTGGCAAAAAGCACAATGGTAAAGACAGCCGCGCGTAATCTCGACGGGCGAGAAAAAATGTTCCGCCAGAGAATGTGGAGGGCAAGAGGCAAAAATTGAGGAATTTTTATCCCCTCTGAAGATCTTAGTGTCGGGGAGTTTTCCGCTTAAGAATCGGCGCAGAAAAGCTGGAAAGGTTCGTTCGGATTCCCCTGCAAAAACAAAATCGAACCCGAGGCCAAGCGTTCCTTCCGGATCGCCAGTGGCATGAGAGCCCCCGGCCACAAAGATGGCATCTTTACTCAAAGCTTTTCTTAACTTCTCCAATTCCTCCTTAACCTGTAAAAGATGCGGGGTCATGAAGGAAAAGCCTACAATGGCTTTTCCCACGGCAACCTTTTCAGTAAGCTCCTCGAGGGAACTGGCGATAAGGATGTGGAAATCCCGATTTAAGCCTTCTCCCTCAAGGCAGCCAAGGAGCGCAGCCAGGGTATACCGGTTTTCCCGGGTCTTTCGCAAAACAAGAAGGGGGTGGACACCTCTTTCTGGAAGCATCCTTATCCTTATATTCTTTCGGCTCCATTTAGTCAAAAGAAAAACCAACCTTTCAATTGCGGATTGCCGAATGCGGAATATAAAAAAATCATCAATCCGAATTACAAAATTAACGGGCTGAGCCAAGGCCAAACCGGCCCTTGTCAGACTATTTCTTTTCTGGTATATATTCTGCGACACCGATTCTCAGGGAAAAATCCTTGGGATCATAAAACTCAGAAGGAGGAGCGGGCAATGATGCTCGAAGGAAAAGTAGCAGTGGTCACAGGAGCGGGGAGAGGAATCGGGCGGGAAATCGCCGTACTCTTGGCCAAAGAAGGCGCCAAGGTGGTGGTCAATGATTTCGGGGGCCGGGAAGACGGAACGGGCGGCGAGAATAAGGTTGCCGACGATGTGGTCAAGGAGATCAAAGACGCCGGAGGAACGGCTGTGGCCAATTATGATTCTGTGGCCTCTATGGAGAGCGGAAAACGGATCATCCAGACTGCCCTGGACAATTTTGGGAAATTGGACATCCTGGTGAATAATGCGGGCATCCTCCGCGACCGCATGATTTTTAACATGACCGAAGAAGAGTGGGACGGGGTAATCGCCGTCCACCTCAAAGGAACCTTTGCCTGCACCCGGGCGGCTGTTCCCTTGATGCGTGAGCAACGCAGCGGGCGGATCATCAACTTCACCTCGACTTCCGGCCTGGTCGGCAATCTAGGCCAGGCCAACTATGCGGCAGCCAAGATGGGCATCGTGGGATTCACCAAGGTAGTGGCCCTGGATATGGCCAAGTATAACGTAACGGCCAATTGCATCTCCCCCTTCGCCTGGACCCGCCTCATTGGAACAATCCCTACGGAAACCGAAGCCCAGAAGCGCAGGGTAGAAAAACTGAAGAAGATGAGCCCGGCCGACATTGCCCCCTTAGTAGCTTACTTGGCCAGCGATGAAGCGCAGTCTATCAGCGGGCAGGTCTTCGGCGTCCGCGGGAAGGAGATCTTCATCTTTTCTCAACCGCGCCCCGTGCGTTCTATCCATCACTCTGAAGGCTGGACGCCAGCCCGCCTGTCGGAAATCTTTAAAGGCACGCTGGGCATGCATCTTGTTCCCTTAGAGACCTCGGGGCAGGTTTTCAGCTACGATCCTTTGGTGTAAGGAGGAACATCATGCCAACCCTCATGCCGGAAGGTGCGGCCCTGCGGAAGGCAGTGCAGTGGATATCTCAAATGCGTCAGGAGGGAGGAAAAACTTCCCTGGCAACTCTGATCGAACAGGCCTCGGTTCGTTTTAACCTCTCGCCCAAAGACTGCGATTTTTTGCACCGCTTTTATAGCGCGCAGCAGGCCTCGGCGAACAAAAAGGAGTAGAAATCAAAAGGCTCTTTTGCGTCCTTCCTTCACGTTTACCCTGAGAAGGATCAGACTGCCACCGATAAAAAAGACCACCAAAGCCACGACGCTCAGGCGGCTGGAGCCAGTCATCTGCCCGACCAGTCCAAAGACGAGAGGTCCAATGATTCCGGCGAACTTGGAGCTTACGTCGTAGAAGGAGAAGAACTCGGCGCTCCGGCTTTTGGGAATCATAGTGCCAAAAAGGGACCGACTCAAGGCCTGTGTCCCTCCCTGGACGAAGCCAACCAGGATGGCCAGAATCCAGAAATGAAGGGCGGTCTGGATAAAATAACCACCGATGGCGATGCCGGTATAAATCCCCAGCCCCAGAAAGATTGCCTTCTTCGGGCCGATCTTTCCAGCCAGGTGTCCGAAGAGAAGGGAGAAAGGAATGCCGATGAACTGCACAGCCAGAATCGCTCCAATCAGGTGTTCCTGGGCGATGTTGATCTCCGCCCCGAAGATCACAGCCATGCTGATGATCGTGCCGATGCCATCGTTGTAAAGCCAAAAAGCTACCAGGAACTTGAAAGCCTCCCGGTATTTTCGCAGGTTGTGGAAAGTAAGGGAAAGGCGTTGGAAGCTGGCCTGGATGGGATGGGAGCTCTCCCCGGCGATGGGCACGACCGGGGGTTCGGCCACATTTTTCATGATGGGAATGGAAAAAACAGCCCACCAGATAGCCACGGCGACGAAAGAATAGCGGGCGCCCCATTCTGAATCTGGAATTCCAAAGAAACCAGGCTTCATGATCATAGTTAGGTTCAGAATTAAAAGTAACCCTCCTCCCAGATAGCCCGTGGCGTAACCGTAAGAGGAGATGCGGTCAATTTCCTCATTTCCGGCCACGTGGGGCAACAGGGAGTCATAAAAGTTATTCCCTCCGGAGAATCCTACCATTCCCAGAATGTAAAGGGCGGAGGCCAGAAACCATTCTCCTCGGCCAACAGAAACGAGGGTTGCCGTGGAAGTAATACCCAGAGCGGCAAAACCAGCCAGAAATTTTTTCTTCATCCCTCCATGATCTGCCAGAGCTCCCAGAATGGGCGCGGAAAAGGCCACGATAAGCATGGCGACGGTATTCGTATATCCCCAATAGCTGCTGGCTGTGGTCTTGGACAGGTTAGCCCCGGCGATCGAGCTGTAGAAAAAAGGCAGCACCGCAGCCATGATGGTGGTGGCAAAGGCCGAATTCGCCCAGTCGTACATACACCAACTAAGGATGATTTTCCGGCGGCCTTTTTCCATGGGCTTCTTTTATCATTTTTTCTTTCAGGGGAAAAGATAATTCCGAGTCGAAGCCCCCGGGTGCTGCCAATAATCCCTAATTGATATTTGAAGATGTAACCCCGAGCCTCCCACCAAATCAAGACTCTCTCCCAAGGCCCATGCCCCGCCTGCCGGATACGTCAT
>JACRCA010000119.1 GCA_016234425.1 Deltaproteobacteria bacterium
AAGCCAGCCAGAGCATCCTGGATGGTTGTCTCCTTGGCTGAGGCATGGACGGCGATGGCATACTTCATCCCCGGTTCGCTGAAGTAGGCTTTAAGGATCAAATAGACGATCTGGGGGTCGAGATCCTTGTGTCCAATGATGTAGCAGCCTGTGTCCCAGGAGGGCACTGGCTGCTCCTGGCCCTGATAGGTCTTGGCGGGAATTTCCCTGAAGGAATAATAGGGGTAGGCCTTGTAGAAACCCGACTGCTCAGCCGGTGTATGGAGGTCGAGGAGGATTATCTCCTTGGAATGGGTTGCCGCCGTATCGACGATGGCAGCCGACGGAATCCCGGTGTGCCAGTTATACGCATCGAGGCGGCCGTCCTTCAAGGCTTCAGATGCCTCCAGCGCAGGCAGGTAGACAGCTTTCAGCCCGTCCCACAGCTTGAGTTGACGCAGAAATTTCTCTCCCGAGATGGCCGAGCCTGACCCCGCGGTTCCCATACTGATTCTCTTTCCCTTCAGGTCCCCGACGGTTTTGATTCCGGTTTTCTTCAAGGTCACAATTTGCGCCACATTGCCGTAAGTCCGAAAGAGTCCCCGCAGGTCCTTGTAGACCGTGCCTTTATACTCATCGAGGCCTCTGGAAGCATTATAGATTGTTGAGCCGTGAGCAATGCCGATGTGGGATTCTTTCCGGCCGATCAGATGGGCATTCTCTGTGGAGCCGCCCGTGGCCTCAATGGAAACGGTCAGTCCATCAATCGCTTCTGTGGCGTAAACAGCCAGCCCGGCGACGTAAGGGAGGAAAGTCCCCCCAATAGGGCCCGAGGCAGCGGTGATAAAGGTTTTGGGAACGCTGCCGACTTTCTCCACCTTTGTGGGCTTCTTGACCTCCGGAGCCTTTTTCCTCTGTTGAGCGAATGCGGTATCGCTCAACGCCCAAACCGCGAAAAGCGCGAGAGCCACAATGAATCCTCTGTGTCTTATACTCATCTTTACCCCTCCTTTCCTCTCTTCGAGGCATTGTAATTGCTCTGATTACACCCCTCCTTTGGTGGTCAACACCTCCTTCTCCTTCAATTTCGCACCGATTTACACCCGCGGTGTTCTCTCTTCTTCTGCTGGATATCCCTCCATGCACCAACATGAGACCGTCATCTTTTCCTCTCAGGGGAAATGGGGGCTTACTTGGCCATAACCTTTATGCCAGCCTCCATAAACAAGATTTTCGCGTACTATCATACGAATTTTTGTAGACCTTATATCGCACAACAACTACCGATGTCAAGGTGAAAGTATCAGCTTCCCCAGCGATTTCTGTCGGAAAAGATTGGAAATCCATCCATGAGGCAACAAACTATCCCTTTATCCCTCGAATTATAGTGGATCCCTCACCAGGGTTTGCCCCTGTTGTTTGTCCCTGAAATAATCATAGAATTCAGGAAGCTTTTCAATCACACTGGCTGGGGTGTCTTCCAACGGGATGGCCAATTTTTGAAGCCGCTGGAATATTGATTCGGAAATTCGAATTGCTCTGCTCATCGCTCGCCCCTTCCTTCTAAGCGCTATTTTGTTGCAGGGTAACGGCAAATAGGACCAGTTTCGAGCCCAAAATTGAGTCAGGGGGGCGGTCGATTCCCAGTTTCTTAAGGATTACGAAATGAAATTTACATCCCAATTCTAATAGGTCTAAAGAAAGTCCTTAACTCTGCCGATTTTTACCTGCAAATGCCAGAGAATTCTCCCCTTGATCCTTGCGAGTCATTGCCGAAACGAATAAATTTTACCTCCCTGAGCCAAAGAAAAAGAAGACAGGCAACCTGGATCTTCGGCCAAAAGGGTATGATCTTGATAAGTATGAATGAAAGAAATAGCTTAGGGGAAAAAAGAATTAGTCTGTCTGAGGGACCCATATGAAAATGTTTAAAAGTTCAGGGGCGCATATCTTTGCTCGAAAAATCCCCCTTTTCCTCCTAATGACCTTCCTTTTGGGAGGCTGCGCGGGCCAGCAATATATTTCCAAAAGGCAGAAGGCAGGAGAAAGCCTTCTTTGGGAGAAGAAGTTTGATGAGGCCATTGGAGCATTTAAAAAGGCGATTCACGATGCGGAAAAGGAAGGGGATAAAAGGGAAGTCGGCCATCTGAAGAGCCTCCTCGGCTGGACCTATGCCGAGGCCATGAGACTTGAAGAAGCCGAGCGAGAGATTAAGGAAGCCGTCAAGATCGCCGAGGTCAGCGGATTCGATCCGGCCCTTTTCTATGCCAGACTGGCAGTGGTGAATGCGAAAACGATGAATTATCAGGAGGGGATCGAGGCGGCGGAGAAGGCCTTGACCCTTATGGCCAGGATATGGCAGTCTAAGGCAAAAACGCCAGACCGCGATAAGATCATCGATTATGCCGTCACCCACCATGGCTTACTTCCAGATGTGGATATGATCAGGACAAAAGAGTTTTCTGCCCCCTTTTTCTGGGGACCATTTTACTTGACAGGAGATTGGAGATAAGCAAATCCAAAGACCAGGATGCAGAATTTAAAACTTCTGGATTTTCACTTCAAACCGAGACTGCTATGTAACCATCCTCTTTTATTAGCGAGAGATCTAAATATCGTGGCCAAGGAAGACCAGCTCTTCCGGTCGAGAGGAGGGGCTAATAAGAATCGAGATTCCTCCCTAATCAGCCCAAATAGGACCAAAAAATTTTGCTTAGAATGACTTTACGCAGATATAACATTGTGGTATATCTTATCCAAAAAATTTTGCGCCCTTCTCCGGGGAGGAATATCCATGGATAGTAAAGAGTTTCATTTTCTCCGCCAGAAGCTTAATAAGACCCAGAAGCAGATGTCCCAACTTTTAGGAACATCCCTCAAAGCCATTCAGAGCTTTGAGCAGGGGTGGCGGAAGGTTCCGGTGCACGTAGAGCGGCAGATTCTTTTTTTATGGGCTCTGAAGAGAGGGAACGGAAAAGATATGCGTTCCTGCTGGGATATTCGGGTTTGTTCCCTCCAGACCCGACAAGCCTGCCCAGCCTGGGAATTCCAGGTGGGACACCTTTGCTGGTTCATCAACGGGACTATTTGCCAAGGAAAACCCCGAGAAAGCTGGGGCAGAAAAATGAAGACGTGCCGGAAATGTGAGGTTTTTACCTTGGCCATGAGACATTCGTGATCTTCGGTAAAATCTTCATTCCTTGAAAGCGGTCATGGGTTCTTGGATGAGTTGGCCCTGGGGAAAGCGCTCGACCGACAGGCCGGAGATGTCCATGGATGGTTTTTCTCCGAGGATCAGGTCAGCCATGACCTGGCCCACGGCGGGGCTGTGCTGGAAACCGTGGCCGCTGAATCCATTGGCCAGGAATAGTCCTTTTACGCCAGGAGCTTCTCCCAAAATGGCATGGTTGTCTGGAGAGATTTCATAGGAGCCAGCCCAGCCCCGGTTGATCTCAGCTTTTTCCAAGATGGGAACGCGATAGATAGAATTTTCGGCAACCTCTGCCATGGTATCGTAATCCACGTTGACGTTGAAGCTCGGGAAATCATCCTTGGGGCCAGAGAGGAGTAGACCCTGCCCCTCCCGGCGGAAATACCAACCGCGATGAAAATCAATCATCAAAGGGAAGGGGTCGGGGATCCAAGGAAAGGGAGCTGTGAAAAAGATCTGACGGCGATAGGGTTTGACCGGTACCTCCACCCCGGCCATCTTTCCTACTTCTTCGGCAAACGGGCCGGCGGCATTGATTACGATGGGGGCGGCGATATCTCCCTTGGTCGTGCGTACGCCAGTAATCTTTCCCCGATCCTGAAGGATCTGTTGAACCTCTGTCCCCTCGTAAATCTTCACTCCGCTTTTTCTGGCAATTTTAATAAACCCACTCAAGGCTTCATAGGGTCCAGCAAAACCATCCCAGGGGCAGAAAGTTCCTCCTTGCAGGTCATCCACCTTGAGGTAGGGCCAGCGGTATTTTATTTCTTGGGGGAGAAGAAGTTCAACGGGGATGCCAAAAGTTCGCTGGAGGTGGGCATTGGCTTGGAAGATCGTCCATTCCTTCTCCGTCGTTGCCAGGAATAGATACCCTACTCTACTGTTCTCCAGATCAACGCCCGTAAGCTCTTCAAAGTGTTCCCATGTCTTTAAGCTCTCCAGAGAAAAACGGATATTGATCTCTGTAGAGAATTGAGCCCGGATTCCCCCCACGCACTTGGAGGTAGAGCCTTCCCCGAGCATCCCCTTTTCTAAAAGAACAACCCCTTTAGCCCCTTTGCGGGCAAGATGAAAAGCAATGGATGTCCCGATGATTCCGCCGCCGACAATGACAATGTCTGCTGTTTTCTCCATTGGGATTCACGCAGAGCTTTGTTTTGATCCTGACGACTCCTTTTCATTTTCCACATTATAAATCTATTTTACCAGCATGCCTTTTTACAGGGTATAGGGATAAATTCAAAAAATAGTGGGGGGAATTCCGTTATCACCACAAAGGTGTTGAAATCCGCGCTTTATCCCCGTAAAATAATCCCCGTGGTAAAAAGCAAATTTTTATCTTATAAGGTGATCCGTTTTTGTAACTCAGTGGGAAGCAGGGTATTCTACGGCTGGTGGATTGTGGTTCTGGGCTCCCTAATCCAAGCCGTGGGCGGGGGCATTCTCTACCACAGCTTTACAGTTTTTTTTCTCCCCTTGAAGCGTGACCTTGGGGTGAGCATGGCCGCCGTTTCCCTCCTTTACGGCGCCTCCCGCCTTGAAGGTGGAGCCGAGGGCCCCATAGTTGGGCACCTGATAGACCGATTCGGATCCAGAGTGATGGTAATCATTGGAGCGAGTTTGACCGGGATTGGTCTCATTCTGCTTTCAACGGTGCATAGCTATCTGACCTTTTTTCTTGTCTATGTCTTCATAGTCTCGTTAGGATTCAACGCCGGTTTTTTCCACCCTGTTTCTGCGGCGGTAAACAACTGGTTCATCCGCCGCCGGGGCGTGGGCTTTGCCATAATCATTGCCGCGGCAAATATCGGCGGGATGGTCATGGCTCCGTTGCTCTCATACATAATACTGAATTCTGGCTGGCGCACAGGGGCGGTCACCGCCGGGCTGATTATTTTGATGGTGGCCCTACCGGCAGCACTACCCATACACCGGTCCCCCGAAACGCGTGGACTTTACCCAGACGGCAGGCCACCTTGGAGAAACCAAGCAGACGTGTCCAGACCAATAAGCCAAGCAGCCAGGGAGGTGGACTTTTCAGTAAAGGAAGCCTTGAGGACTTTTAATTATTGGTTACTGGCCTTAAGCGTCACCCTGCGGATACTTGTTACTGTAGCCTTGTCTACTCACCTCGTGCCTATTTTAGTGTGGAAGGGCATGGGCGAAGCTACTAGTGCCTATTTGGTGAGTTTGTTGGCTTTCAGCACCATCGTTACTTCTCTGGCAATGGGCTGGATGGGAGATCGATGGAATAAGGTCTTTTTATGCAGCGCGGGTATCGTTCCCACTGTGGTGGGGATGCTCGGGCTGATGCTAAGTCAGGCCACCGCGACCCTTTACGTTTTTCCCGTCGCAGTAGCTATTACCATGGGGACCATACCCCTTAACTGGGCACTGATAGGAGATTTCTTTGGACGCCGTAGCTATGCTACCTTACGGGGGATTATGGGAGTGGGCAACGGCATAGCCACCTTTCTGTCCCCTATTTATGCTGGGTGGGTCTTCGACCGCACCGGAAGCTATGACATCGTTCTTCTAACTTTCTCTATCATCCTTACAATAGCCGCCTCCCTTTTTGCTGTTTTACGCCATCCCTCTCCACCCAAAGGGAAGAGAGAAATTTTTCCTGCCTGAAGGAGGTCCCAGGCCAACCCATTACCGGCCATATCGGGCAGCTCGCTCTCCCCGAGTCAAACTCCCCTCCCAGAGCCCAAAGATTCCGTTTATCGCCAGAGCGAAGAGGAATAGGAAAAGGGTGGGGGGATTGCGTCGTCGTCCCGCCCTGGCGGGATAGCAATGACAGATTATTTGATGCGTTTGCATGATATTGTGGAGATAAGATTTAATGCCCCAAGAAAGAATCTGTGATAATATGCCACATTTATCAGTCGAAAACAATTAAGGAGAGGAAAAAGAGATGCGCAAAGAAGTTCTCAAGGCAGTGATCGTCGTTTTCATCGCTAGCTTTTGCACTATGGTCATCGAGCTGGTGGCGGGGAGAATCATGGCACCCTACGTGGGGGTCTCGCTTTATACCTGGACAAGCATCATCGGGGTGGTGCTCGCTGGAATCAGCATCGGGGCCTATGTGGGAGGAATTCTGGCCGATCGCTTCCCCACACCGCGGACCCTGGGCTGGTTGCTTTTTATTTCCGGACTTGCCGCTCTCTCCATCTCGCCACTGACTGAGGCCGTGGCTCGCTGGCCTCTGCAGACCAGCCTCATGCTGCGCATCCTGACTGTCACGACGGTTATCTTCTTCCTGCCTTCCTGTCTTCTGGGGATGATCTCCCCTGTGGTGGTGAGGTTATCTTTAGATCGTCTGGAACGCTCGGGGAACGTGGTGGGAAAGATTTACGCCTTCTCCACTCTGGGTTCCATCTTAGGGACGTTTGCCACGGGATTTTTCCTGATTTCCTGGATGGGAACACGGAACATCCTTTTGCTTATGGCTGTGATTCTCATCACCTCCTCTCCCTTTTTTGGCGGGGCTTTTCTGCGAAAGCGGGTATTCCTCGTGCTTTTCCCGGCCCTTCTTTTGTTCCTCTGGGCCATCCACGGTCAGGCGTTCAAGAAGCAGCAGGATGAAAATTCTTATTTTTATGAAGAAACCGATTATTTCACCATCGAGTTGAAGAAGGTGGAGAAGAACGGAAGAACCTTGGAGGCAGTCGTTCTGGATAATCTGATCCATTCTTACGTTGACCTGGAAGACCCTTTCTACCTGGAGTATAGTTACGAGAGGGTCTATGCTGAACTGGTCGCCTGGAAAGCTGCGGCCAACCCGGAATTCCGTGCCCTGGTCATCGGCGGTGGGGGATATACTTTCCCCCGGTATCTGGAAGCTAAGTATCCGGGGGCGCGCATCGAGGTAATCGAGATCGACCCCCGCCTGACCGAGGTAGCTTACGAATATCTGGCCCTTTCCCAAGAAACCCGCATCCATTCCTTCAACCAGGACGCCCGCTGGTTTCTGATGAATTTCCCCGAGCGGAAAGTTTATGATTTCATCTTTGGCGATGCTTTCAACGACCTGACCATTCCTTACCACCTGACCACCAGAGAGTTCTCCCAGCTGATCCATTCCCTCCTCAAGCCCGATGGTCTGTTGATTGCCAACACCATCGACCATTTCGAGAGAGGGCTTTTTCTGCCCTCCTACGTGCGTACGCTGCAAGAAGTCTTCGGGCGGGGGAAAATCTGCCTGGTTGCGGACAGCGACTTTTCCCAGATGGGTATTAATACCATCATCGTTGCCGGAAGCCCTGCCGATCATCGCTGGCAGAATATAGAAGAGGTTTCCGAGGGCCGATGCTTCGTCCTCCCACCAAAAGATTTGAACCAAAGATTCGCGTCCCGGCCGACAGTGGTTCTAACGGATGACCATGCGCCCGTGGATAACCTGGTGGCGCCGATATTTGAAGAAAGGTTCGGAAGGAAAAGAGAAACAGAGTGAGTTAAGAAGAATCTTCGGGCTTGATTCCGTATTTGCGGATCTTCTGCTGCAAATTTTGGCGGAACATCTGGGCTTTCCGCGAAGCCTCGGAGATGTTCCAGTTGCTTTCCTTCAGGATGTGGGTGATGTAGAACTTTTCAAATTCTTCTTTGGCTCGGCTGAAAGGCGAGCTGATCCAGCTCTCCTGGGCCGTGGCCTGGTCAGCTACGCGGGTCAGGAATTCCTCCGGAAGATCCGTGACTTTAATCGTGTCCCCTTCGGCCAGGGAGCCGCAGTTGATAGGCTGGAAGAGCTTTTCTCGCCGTCGGCTGCGGTCATGGATGGCCTTGGCCACCAGTTCTTTTCCCGTGCCGGTTTCTCCAGTCAAAAGGATATTACTATTACGGCTGGCATCGGGAAGAGCAAGGCCGGATTAAAAAGTTGATCGCCTACGCTCCCGTCCAAATCGATGGTCATCTCTGGTCAGTCGGTGTGGTGACTCCCTATTCCGACGTGACCCAAGTAGTTTGGGGAAGCTTCAAAAACTCTGCTCTTCTCTTGACCATTATGGCCTGCACCCTTCTGGCAGGAACATATGTTGGCCACAAGATCAACCAGGGGCGCATTCGGGCGGAAGAGAAGTTGAAGTGGGGGGAGGAGATTTTGAAGAGCCAGAACCGTCTGCAAGCCCTTTTCGACGGAGCACCGGATGCTATTGCCATCGTGGACCGGAATTACCGCATCTCCATGGTCAACAAAACAGGACTGACCTGGTACAACCGGAAATTGGAAGAGTTCGCTGGCCAGGCGTGTTTTCAAGAATTTCAGGGGCGCAGCGACCCCTGCCCCAACTGCCCGGCGGAAGAATCCTTCCGCACGGGGCAGCCGGCCTTCCGCCGAAAAGCCAGCCTGATAGCGAATGAGACCAAACACTATATTCAACTCTTCACCTTTCCCCTGCGCAATCGGAATGGAGAAGTGGAGGAAGTGGTGGAATTCGTCAAGGATGTCACCGGGGAGAGGGAGCTGCAGCAGCAGATCATTCAATCGGAGCGTCTGGCAGTTGTAGGAAAGATGTCCGCCAACGTAGCCCATGAAATCAAGAACCCCCTGGGAACGATTGTGCTCAATGCGGAGCTTCTGGAGGAAGAGCTGGAGCGTTTTGCCGAGCGAGACACGGCCGAAGCTCAAAATCTTTTGCAAGTGATCAAATCTGAGCTGGACCGCCTGATCGAGGTCGTCGAGGAATACCTGCAATTTGCCCGCTTGCCCCAGGTGAAGCTCGAGAAAGGAAATGTAAATGAGGTGATTTCCGGTTTGCTCCTCTTTCTCAAGGAGGAGGCCGGTGGCCGCAACGTAATGGTTGTGGAGGAGTTGGAAACTTCGCTGCCTCCGGTGCAACTCGATGCCAAGCAGCTCCGCCAGGCCTTACTGAACATCATCAAGAACTCCTTCGAGGCCATGCCCGATGGAGGCAAGCTGACCGTATCGACGGCTAAGAAAGATGGGCAAGTGGAGATTACCATCGCCGATACCGGCAGGGGCATCTCCGAGGAACACAGGGAACATGTTTTCGCTCCTTTCTTCAGCACCAAGCATGGAGGAACGGGATTGGGCCTTTCCATCACCGACCACATCGTCAAAGAACATCGGGGGAGCGTCAGCTTCGAAAGTTACCTGAACCTGGGAACAATCTTCACCGTCCGCCTGCCTGCTCTGCCTTTTGATTCATCCCCCTCCAGGGAAGAGAAACGCCACCCCCATAGCCATCCTGGGGTCCGTTAGGAGAGGAAGATTTTGAACATCCGAGAGGATAAAGGGGTGAATACTTCAGACTCCCAGACCATTTTGCTGGTAGATGATCACAAGCCTTTCCGTGACTCTCTGGGCACGCCCCTCGAGACCATCGAAAGACGGGTCATCGAAGAAACTCTTCGGCATTCGCGGGGAAATAAAAACCTGGCCTCAAAAATCCTGGGAATCTCCGCTCGGACGATCTACCGAAAAATCGAGGAGGATAAAAAGGAAGGGGGAAAAGGAGAAAATTCAGTATAATAAGCCTCGTATAGAAATATTCCTCGGAGGGAATGTATGGCCGAAGCTAAGAAGACTATCACCAGCATGATGGAGGAGACCAGAAAATTTGCCCCCCCCAAAGAATTCAGCCAGAAAGCCCATATCAAGAGCCTGGAAGAATACAAGAGATTGTATGAAAGATCCCTCAAAGACCCTGAGGGATTCTGGGGTGAGCAGGCTCAAAACCTGGAGTGGTTCAAGAAGTGGGACAAAATCTTGGATTATAGCTTTGGAGATAACCTCTATATTAAGTGGTTTGCAGGGGGGAAGATTAACGCCACGATCAATTGTCTGGACCGGCATTTGAAAACTTGGAGGAGAAATAAGGCGGCCCTCATCTGGGAGGGTGAGTCAGGGGATAGCCATACTTATACCTATCAGCAGCTCCACGCCGAGGTATGCAAATTTGCCGACGTTCTAAAGAAGAAAGGTGTGAAAAAAGGCGATCGCGTGACGATTTACATGCCCATGATCCCTGAGTTGCCCGTTGCCATGCTGGCCTGCGCCCGGATAGGGGCCATCCATAGCATCGTGTTTGGCGGTTTCAGCGCGGATTCCCTCAAGGACCGCATCCTGGATGCCGAGGCCTCGGTGTTGATCACCACGGATGCCAGCTACCGCAGCGGCAGAATCATTGGCCTCAAGAATAACGCCGATGCCGCCCTGGGGAGCTGCCCCAGTGTCAAAACCGTCATCGTCTATAACCGGACCAACACCAAAGTGGACATGAAAGCTGGAAGGGATTTCTGGTGGCATGAGGAGATGGCTGCGGCCGACGTTAGGCCATTTTGCCCGCCAGAAGTGATGGATGCTGAGGACCCCCTGTTCATTCTCTACACGAGTGGTTCTACGGGAAAACCTAAGGGGGTTTTGCACACGACGGCAGGATACCTGCTCTATGTTATGAAGACTTTCCAGTGGATCTTCGATTACAAAGACGAAGATGTTTTCTGGTGTACGGCAGACATCGGATGGGTCACTGGACATAGCTACATTGTCTATGGCCCTCTGGCCGCGGGTGCCACCAGCCTGATGTTCGAAGGCGTTCCCAATTATCCCCAACCAGATCGCTTTTGGGCGATGGTGGAGAAGTATGGAGTGAACATTTTTTACACCGCGCCCACAGCGCTGCGGGCCATGATGCGCGACGGCGACAAATGGCCTCTGGGGCGGGATCTGTCCAGCCTGCGCTTACTGGGAACGGTGGGTGAGCCCATCAACCCTGAGGCCTGGATTTGGTACTACAAAGTCGTCGGCAGAGAAAAATGCCCCATCGTCGATACCTGGTGGCAGACTGAGACCGGCGGAATTTTAATTACTCCTCTGCCGGGAGCAATCGCCCTTAAGCCGGGCTCGGCTACCAAGCCCTTCCCCGGAGTGGACGCGGCGGTTCTCCGAGAAGATGGTTCGCTGGCTGATGTCAATGAGGGTGGATATCTGGTGATCAAGAAACCCTGGCCGGGAATGATGCGCACGGTCTATGGCCAGCACGAGCGTTTTAAAGAGACTTACTTCGTGCGCTTCCCCGGCATGTACAATACCGGAGATGGCGCCCGGGTGGACGAAGACGGGGATTTCTGGCTGATGGGTCGGGTGGATGACGTCATCAACGTCTCCGGGCACCGTATCGGCACTGCCGAAGTAGAGAGTGCTTTGGTTAGCCATGCGTCTGTGGCCGAAGCCGCTGTGGTGGGCATGCCCCATGAGATCAAAGGACAGGGAATATATGCTTTCGTTACCCTGAAAGCGGGCTTTACCAAATCGGAAGAACTGAAGAAGACTCTTGCTGCCCACGTGCGCAAGGAGATTGGCCCGATTGCTACTCCAGATAAAATTCAATTCGCTGACGCCCTTCCTAAGACCCGCAGCGGAAAAATCATGCGCCGCGTCTTGAAGAAGATTGCTGCGGGTGACATTCGCGACCTGGGCGACACCACCACCTTAGCCGATCCCTCCGTCGTCCAAACATTGGTAGCTGAAAGGTAGTGATTTTCAAAACCAGGCAGGGTGCCCAAAAGCCCTAAGAAATTTATCTCCTCTTTTTCAGATCCGCCAGCCAGAAAGAAAGGTAAACCGCTGAGACCAACCCTATGGAAGTCCCGACCACGCTCAGTATAATGGTATAGAATTTCGCCTGCTTGGGGACAATGGGATAACCCAATAATTCAGCTGCATAGGCGCTACAGAGCCAACCCCCAAGGATCGCTAAAGTCAATATCAAGATGGCCAATTTTTTCATTCTCCCTTCCTCCCTCCTGTCTTTGCCCTGATAAAGAGCAACCAATGTGCCACCCCTGAAAGGACTATGAAAATACTGGTAAACAATTTGATATTAAAATATTTTCTTAATAGAAGGCTTTGTTCAAAAAAACGCGGGAAATATCAATCTTCTGGCAAAATGGCAAAAGCTTTTTGTGTTTTTGGGGAAATGGAGAAATTTTGTCAAAGAGTCTCCTGGAAAAGGATTGATTTCGTGACAATTTGTCAGGTATTGCCTGGAGATTTTATCCCCCAGCAACCATTTGCCCTGGAATTGCTTACTGAATGTAAAGGGTTTGAGATTTTCTAATGGCTCTGATATATTGAAAAAAAGGGCATTTCTGTGAAATCATTCAAAGACTGGAAAATCCGGACGAAGCTGATCAGCTTTACGCTTCTTTTGGCCCTCGTGCCTTTGGGAGTGGCCGCCACGCTCTCCCTGGAAAAATTCACCGAGAACCTGAAGCAGGCTTATGAGTCTGACCTTGAGCACATCGTGGCCAATATTCAGGCCATGTGTAAGGCTCAGCAGGAGCTCCTGCAGAATAAATTAACTTCCGACCTAAAAATCGCCAAGCATGTCTTCTTCCAGCATGGACGTTATGTTTCCATCCGTTCCGACCGCTTCGCCGAGTTTATGGCGCAGGATCAACTTACCAATGAAGTGACTCGAGTGCGTGTTCCCTTCTGGTTCATCGGCGGAAAGCCCATCACCAGAGATTACACGATCGTGGATAAAGTGCAGCAGTTAGTCGGGGGAACTTGTACGATATTTCAACGTGTTGCCGGGGACAGACTGTTGCGCATTTCCACGAATGTGCTGCGCGCGGACGGGACACGGGCTGTGGGTACATACCTTCCCCCCTCCAGTGAAGTGACCAAAACAATCCTCCGCGGAGAGGCCTACCGCGGCCGGGCCTTTGTGGTGAATGCCTGGTATATTACAGCGTACGAACCCATCCTGAACGAGCGGCGCGAGGTCATCGGTGCGCTCTACGTGGGCTTCCCGGAACAGAGTGCTCTATCTTTAGGAGAGGCCATCAGATCCATCAAAATTGGCAAGACGGGATATGCTTACATTATGGACAGTTCCGGGAACCTGGTGGTTCACCCAGCTAAGGAGGGAGAAAACATCCTGGGGGCCAAAGACTCTACGGGCTTCGAGTACATCAGGGAGATTGCCAAAAAGGCGCCCCTTCTGAAAGAGAATGAATTGGGGACGATCCGCTACCCCTGGGCGAATGTAGAGCTGGGTGAGACAACTCCCCGGATGAAAGTTAATAAATACCAATATTTTCGGGATTGGGACTGGATCATTGTGGCCGGCAGCTATGAAGAGGAGATCTTCGAAGGTGTAGCCCGAACGAAGTTTTTTATTACCCTGGTAGCCTTAGGCAGCGTTGCCCTGGCCATCCTGTTGACGGTCGTGCTTTCCCGAGTGCTCACTCGCCCAGTCATGGAGTTGACCGAGGTTACTACCCGGATGGCCGGGGGAGACCTGACCCAAAAAGTTCGCATCACCACCAGCGATGAGATTGGAACTTTAGCGAGGTCTTTTAACCAGATGGCTGATCAGGTACTTAGCTACACGCGCAACCTGGAAGAAATCGTCCAGGCCCGCACCCGGGAGATTGAGGAGAAAGAAGAGAGGTACCGAAAGCTCTCTAATCTGTTGAACAGCGTGCTGGAAAGCTCAACGGAGTACTCCATCATTGCTACGGACACAAACGGAGTCATCTTGGAATACAACAGCGGTTCAGCCAACTTATTCGGATGGACCAAAGAAGAAGTGCTGGGAAAGATGCGGATTGCGCAAACCTTCCGCAAAGACGATCGATCCAGGGGAATCATCCAGGAAATCTCCCGTAAAGTTGAAGCGGAGGGAATGACTGAGTACGAGCTGCCGCGGGTTCGCCAGGATAGCACCCTTTTCCAGGCCCATTCTATCGTCACCACTCTGAAGGATGCCTCCGGGAAGATTTTGGGATTTTTGGAAATCGCCAGGGACATCACTGAAAAACTGTCCTTGGAGAAGGAGCTTAGAGAGACCAAGGACTACCTGGAGAACATCGTGCAGAGTTCAGCGGATGCTATCGTGACTACCGACCCTAAGGGTCGGATTACCTTTGTCAACCGGGCCATGGAGGAGATGGTGGGTGTTTCCCGGGAGGAGATCATAAACCTGCCCATCTCCCAATTTTACTCCAACGGCTTGGCCGAGGCGCGGAAGATTATGTCCGGGTTGCGGGAAAAAGGCAGTCTGAAGAACTATGAAACAGGTTTGATGCGGAGTGGCAAGATTGTTCCCATCCTCACCTCCGCCTCTCTCCTGCGGGATGAAACAGGCAAAATTATCGGCACCCTGGGGGTGTTCAAAGACCTGACCGAGAAGAAAAAATTAGAAGAAGAATTGAAGAACACCCAGGCCCATCTCATCCAGGCCGGAAAGATGCGGGCCTTAGGAGAATTGGTGGCTGGGGTAGCCCATGAACTGAATAACCCGCTGATGGCTGCTGACACTTTCCTGCATGTCATCGGGGAAAACCTAAAAGAAGGAGATGAAAACCGACGGCGGGTGGAGCTGATCCAGAAATGCAATGAGCGTATTGCCAAGATCATCAACCACCTGAGGGATTTCTCCAGGCAATCCAAATTTGAGTTTCGCCATATAGAAATCAGCGAGCTCATCGAGAACGCCTTGCTGATTACCGGTCAACAACTTCTCAGCCATAACATCCGCATCAGCAAAAATTTCCAGCCAGACCTGCCCAAGATCTGGGGAGATGCCAACCAGCTGGAGCAGGTTTTTCTCAACCTCATTTCCAACGCCAAGGACGCGATGGAAAGAGTGAGCCGCAGGGGAGAGCTGACCATTTCTACAGCTTTGATCCATCACGACGGATGGGAGGATGTAGAAGTCTCGGTCAAAGATACGGGGATAGGAATTCCTGAGGAGAATGTGGAAAAGATTTTTGAACCTTTCTTCAGCACGAAGGAAGTAGGAAAGGGAATTGGCCTGGGGTTATCTATCTGTTACGGGATCATCGAAGCTCACGGAGGGAGGATTGAGGTGGAGAGTAAGGTGGGGGAAGGAACGACCTTTCGCGTTATTCTGCCGGTCTTGAGCACCTCCTTGAGGACAGCCTTGGAATGGATGGAAGTTTGAGGGGCTGGATGCGGGGAAGGTTCAGGAAAAATTAAAGGAAATGAGAAGGTATGCCTAAGAAGATCTTAGTCGTGGACGACGATGAATTAGTATTGATTGCTATCCAAGAACTACTCACTCCTTTGGGATTTTCTGTAACCACCTCCCCCAGCGGATTCGATGCCCTGGAGAGAATGGCCAACGATCGGTTTGACTTGGTCATCTTAGACATCATCATGCCAGAGATGGACGGGTTCGAGGTGTGTGAAAAGCTGCGCAAGATTGAGGCGTATACCGAAACGCCGGTCATCATACTTACCGCTAAGAGCGGAGAGGAGGATAGACAGCGGGGAATGGAAGCGGGGGCCAACCTTTACTTACCCAAGCCTATTTCGCCCAAGCGCCTGATCGCCTTAGTCGAAGAAGCCATAAAATAATATAGGATTCTTTTGTTTTTTCTCCTGGAATCCTCGAACCCTTGAACCCTGCATTTAAGGAGGAAGATCGATGGAGCAGGTAATCGAAAAAGCGCAGAAGATGCTGGTCGGCTGGAAAGGGGATTCTTATTTTTTTGGGTTTGATGTTCTTAACAGAGTCGGCGATTACGCGGGCAAGTACGGGAAGAAAGCCCTGCTGATGGTCGCGGACCTGGGTGAAGCCTGGGCGATAGGAACCTCGGGGAGAGTTATGGATTCTCTGAGGGCCAAGGGACTGGAGTTTGAGGCGATCATGGGGGCGAGACCCAACGCCCCGCGGGAGGATCTATACAGGCTGGCCTTGCATGTGGCTCGCTCCCGTCCGGATATGATTGTCGCGGTCGGGGGAGGAAGTACCATCGATGCCGCCAAAGCCGCGAATGTTCTGGCTACCTATTCTCCCTCGGAGATCCAAGCGATTCTTCAGGTTCCGGAATCTGTAGCCAGTTCCATCGACCCCTATTTTGGAGTCGGGAATGTTACCAAAGTAAGAAACGAAACCCATAGAGCTCTCTGGCCACTCATAGCCATTCAGACTGCCGCCAGCTCCGGTGCCCACCTGACTAAGTATTCTAACATCACGGATTTGGTCACCGGGCAGAAGAAGCTCATCGTTGACGAAGCCATCGTTCCCCAAGCAGCGGTCTTCGATTATGGGGTGACCTTGGACTCCCCCATGAGCCTAACGCTGGATGGGGGCCTGGACGGAGTTGCTCATGTCTGGGAGGTTTTCATGGGCGCTACCGGACAGGCTTACTATTCCCAGATGAAGGAGATCGCTGAAACCTGCTTGCGGCTGATCGTCTACGGGCTGCCTAAAGTAAAAGCAGATCCTAAAGACCGGCAGGCCAGGCTTTGCCTGGGCTTGGGTACGGATCTTGGGGGATATGCGATCATGATCGGGGGGACCAGCGGGCCCCACCTGGGGAGTTTCTCTCTGATCGATGTTTTAAGCCATGGGCGAGCCTGCGCGATTTTAAACCCTTATTATACGGTCCTCTTCTCGGCCAAGATCCCAGACCAGGTATTGGTCTTTGCAAAAATTTTGCAAGAAGGGGGATTTATCAAGGCCAGGAGGGAGGGCAAGAAAGGGAGAGCTTTAGCAGGGCTGGTGGCCAGGGGCATGATCCAGTTTTCCAAGTCTCTCGGGTTTCCCACGACCCTTGCCGAGGCAGGAGCTTCGAAGGCTCATCTGAAACGTATGATCCAGGCGGCCAAAGACCCGCAGTTGAAAATGAAGCTGCAAAACATGCCGACACCCATGGAGGCAGAGCGGGGAGATGTGGACCGGTTGATGAAGCCCACGCTGGAAGCAGCATTCACCGGGAACCTGGATCTAATACCTTCAACGTAGCCCTCTACCCATTCCCTCCCC
>JACRCA010000127.1 GCA_016234425.1 Deltaproteobacteria bacterium
CGGGAAGGAGGAATTTTTCATAAGTTTTTGGGCTAACCAAGTCGCCGGTGGCATGGTCGGCCAGAACGACCACGTCGGCTCCGGCTTGGAACTGGGCTTTAGCGAAAAGCACTGTGACCTCTTTTAAAGCTTCCAAGTAGCAATGGACCTTATCTGGGTCGGTCATGACCCAGAGAAGAAAATTCTGCGTACCGGCCAGATGGTAAGAGATGGTCCACGGTCCCATCACTTTTCCGATGAGGGCTATCTCATTTCCATACCGGCGGCGCAAAATGGACAGGGCTTCCAGAACTACTTTCAAGGAAGGTTTTCCTAAAAGGTTTTCGGGAATGATCAGGTCTTCGATTCGCTGGATGGGATGAGTCTTGGCGTCGGGCATCATGGAGGGGCTTCCCCAGTCCATCTCGCACCCGAGAGCTGCGGCCTCCTGCTGGACGCTAAACTCCGGCATAATGGAATCAAAACCCAGTATCTCATGGCCGGCTGCGGCCAGTTCGGCCATCAGCTTGGCATCCAGATGGGCCTGGGGAAAGAAAATTCCAGTCTTCTCCATCAGCTCCATGCTGATGATGGAAGTAGGATTACCCACAGGAGGCCGGTCTCCTTTGCGCCCCCCAAAAAGGCCGGAAAGAAAACGACGCTTGGGAGAGATTTTATTTTTAACCTTCTTTGCCATTTGCTTCCTCCGGAGTCATTATTCATTCCCATGAATATAAGTGCATTGAACCGGCGAGACGGGGAACCGGAGAAGCGGGGAATTTGCTTTCTACCTTTAAAACCCTACACCCTTAACCTTATCCTCAGCCTTGACCTTAACCTTAACCTTTCTTTATGAGTTTCATTGCCACTTCCACCCCTTCAACCGCATTCTCACCGTACCCATCTGCCCTGATCTCCCGGGTAAAGGCCTCCGTTACCGGGGCTCCTCCGATGATGACGTAGGGTTTGACATCAAAGGAGCTTGTTTTGACGGCTTCAACCACCTTCCCCATCTCCAGCATAGTTGTAGTCAAGAGGGCTGAGAGCCCGATGATTTGCGGTCTGTGCTCGCCGATGGCCGCCATGAATTTTTCGGCCGAGACATCTACCCCCAGGTCCACGACTTCAAACCCGGAGCCGGTCATCATGATGGACACCAGGTTCTTGCCAATGTCGTGAATATCCCCTTTCACCGTTCCCAGGAGGATTTTCCCTTTTGCCCCCGGGCCCCCTTTTGCAAACATGGGTTTCAGGATTTCGATTCCCCTTTGCATGTTTCGGGCTGCTAAGAGGACATCGGGGACCCAGAGCTCCCGGGCTTTAAACTCCTGTCCCACAATTCCCATTCCGGCAATCAACCCTTCATTGAGAACTTCCGCGGGCGGGTACCCTTCGGCGAGGGCTTTCCTCACTAACTCCTCCAACTTAGCATACTCCACTTCTCGCAAGGCACGGTAAAAATCATCAGGCTTTAGCATGGCTCCCTCCTACTAATTGGTGTCAGTGTGAGTGTCAGTGTCAATACCAATCTCAATATGGCTCACTCACACTCACACTGGCACTGACACTTATTTTGCTTTATATTGTGGCTTGCGCTTTTCAGCAAAAGCCCTGGGTCCCTCCAGTGCATCTTCGGTCTTGAGCAAGTGCGATTGGAGAAAAGATTCCAGCCGCAGTCCTTCTTCCACGGTCATGGAAAGGCCGCGAATGATGGCCTCTTTGGCCGCACGCACGGCCAGGGGTGCATTCTCCAAGATTTTCTCGGCCATCTTCATGGCTGTAGGCATCAGCTCCGGTCCAGGCACAACCCGGTTCACTAACCCCAGTCGAAGGGCTTCCTGGGCGTCGATGGTCTGAGCCATCAAAATGATCTCCATAGCTTTGCTTATGGGAATCATCCGGGGAAGTCGTTGAGTGCCACCCGCTCCCGGAATGATTCCCCGGCTCACCTCTAACAGCCCAAAGGTGGCATGTTCCGCGGCCACGCGCAGGTCGCAGGTTAGAGCCATTTCCAAGCCCCCGGCCAGGCAGAAGCCATTGATGGCTGCTATGATCGGTTTCCAGATATTGAGTCCGCGGGTGATCCCTCCAAAACCCGGGAACTTTTCCTCCCGCTCCCGCCGCTCGATGGGAGATAACGTTGCCAGGAAAGGAATCATTTTCTTCAGGTCTGCGCCGGCTGAAAAGGCCTTATTGCCTGCTCCCGTAAGAATTCCCACCCAAAGGTTTGGATCATCGCGAAAGTCCATCCAGGCCTTGCCCAGCTCCTCGCTGGTTTCTGGATCGATAGCGTTCATGGCCTCCGGCCGGTTAATGGTGATAATGGCGATCCTGTCTTTCTTCTCATAGAGAATAGCCATTGCTGCTCCTCCTTTTTAGCGGTTTCGAACTTCCACTGATCTTTTCTGTGATTAGATAGAAAATAGCTTTTAAATCCCCCCATTCCCCCCTTTATAAAGGGGAAGGTGTGAAAAAATTGATTACACCCTTCTCCCCCTTGTTGGGGTCCGGGAGCGGGGGGCGGTGAGCGCTGGCAGCATCGGCGGGAGAAGACTCTGCTAAATGGTTCAGCCGTCGATCCGAAAAGGGAGGCGGGGTGCTTTTTCCCGCCTGACCTAAGGAGAAATAACTGCCTTATGATGCCAAGCGAAGCGCCTCCGGCTCCCGGACCTGCAAAGGTCATCTGATGCTACGCCAGGTTCTGCAACTTGCCACTAGCATAATTTTTTCACACCTTCGGGGGGGCCGAGGGGGGATTTTCATGGTTCGCGGGTGATGAATCCCGCATGAGAGATTTATAAGAGATTGCCCCCTTACTGTCAAGGAGAAACTCGCCCTACCAAATTCGAAATGCGGATTGCCGAATTCGGAATTACGCCTCCAATTTTTATTTGTTTTTAATCCGCATTCTCCATTCCGCAATTGAAACTTGCCTTCTTTAGAACCCTTTCATATAATGAAGCCTCTTCATAAGAATTTCTCTGTCCACAGGAGAAGAACCGTGCCTAAAGAGAGATTCAGAATCGTTTCTACTCTCAACACGATTCTCTGGCTGGTTTTCATTTCCGTTCTGGTGATTGCCTTGACTCCTTTGACCAGATATCTGTTAAGGCCTTTGATGGTAAAAGAAGATATTCGCAAAGCCGATGTCATCGTGGTTCTCTCGGGTGGAATCGATAAGGGCCGCTATTTAAGCCTGATCTCTTCCCAGCGGATGGTCCGGGGATCTCAACTTTATTTCGAGGGTAGGGCAAAGAAAATTCTTTTCTCCGGTGGGATTCCCGAAAAAATCGGAGTGGCTGAAGCAGCAGTCATGGCTCAGGAAGCCAGACGGCTGAATATCCCGGCTGCGGATATCCTTTTAGAAAAGCACTCCAAAAACATCCATGAGCAAGCTGTGGAAGTTAAAAAGATCGCCCCGTCCCAGCAATGGAAAAGCGTTCTCTTGGTCACCTCCTACAGCCGCATGAAACGTTCCCTCATGGCCTTCGAATACGTCGGCTTCAAGGTCTATCCTGCCCCTGCAGACCCTTATGAAAAATACGTAGATGACTTCTTCGGCCGCCTCAGTCTTTTTAAGCAGCTGGTCCGTGAATATGGCGGGATGATCTATTACAAGATGAGGGGATGGATCTGAAGAGCATAGAGCATGGAGCATAGAGCATAGAGCAAAAGAACTAACTCTATGCCCTCTGCCCTATGCGCTTTGCCGAATTGAAAGGAAAGAGGGAATGAAACGTCAGTGGCGGTTCTTGGTTCTTAATGAGACATATGCAGATTATTCCATCGGCACATCACCCGCCCTGGAACGCGGTGTGATGGAAGGAGTCTCGCCGGACACGGTCGTATTGGATATTTTCCCCGAGGACAGTTTTACTGTGGGGGTTCTGGATGACCCGGAAAAGGCTATAGACCTGGAATTCTGCAGGAAGAAAGGGATCATTGTCCGCCGGAGGAATACTACAGGGGGAACAATCTACTCAGCCAAGGGCTCGGCCGTGATCTGCTATTACCTCAAGACATCAGATCCTTTGGTACCCCAGAGTATCGGAGAAGCTTTCCCCAGGATGCTGGGAGATTTTGCTGAAGCAGCCAAGCAACTCTTTGGGTTTCCCGCAAAATATCGCCCTCTGAATGACGTGGAGGTCGAAGGAAGAAAGCTTATGCCCTCATCCTGCAAGATTGAGCGAAATACCCTCGTCTTCCGCCTACTTCTGAATGTCAAACCCCAGAATGTTGAAGTAACCTCTAAAGCCATCCTGCTTTCCCCAGAAAAAGTTCAGGACAAGATCCTGAAAACGGTGGAAGAAAGGTTGACCCATCTAGAAAGGGAGGCTGGCCGGGAAATCTTGTTATTGGATTTAAGAAATTTCGTCCGCAAAGCTGTGACCCTTTCCTTCGCGGAAGTGGATTTGGTCCCGGGAGAGATGAACCCTGCGGAGAAGAAATACTGGCAGGAGTTTCGGGAACTCTATTCCCGGGAGGGCTGGCTCCTGGCCAACACGGAAGCCTATCGATTTAAGAGGATTCCCTCGCAGGCAAAGAGGGGCGAGCAGCGAGTCAAGGCTGTGGCTGGGTTGATCCGAGCGGTTATTCTGAAACACGAGAACAGGATTTATGACCTTATCATCACCGGTGATTTTCATCCTCGCCCCCACACCATTCTCGCAGATATGGAAAATGCCCTGCGGCATGCGCCGGCTCAAGCCGATGAAATCAAAAGGAGGATCGAAGAGATCTACGACCGTCCTGGCGTGGAAATCTCCGGCACGACGCCAGATGATTTCGTTTCCGCCGTGATCGGCGCCCTGGAAAAAGCGTCATAATATTTTCAACATTTTTTCAGTTGTCTTTAATCCATGGCCGGTCAATACAGAGACAATGACTTCATCGGAATTTGATCCCGGTAAATATTTGCTCAATCCCGCTATTGTGGCCGCAGAGGTTGGCTCTACATAAAATCCCTTTTGGCAGAGAGTTCGTAGTGAGTTTTTAATTTCTAGCTCACTGACAGCGATCAGTTCTCCCTTACTCCTTTTCACGGCTTCAAGAATTTGTTTTCCGCGAATCGGCTCGGCGATGGCAATCCCTTCCGCCACAGTTTCTTTCTTATCAATCTTGGGAATTTCCTCCAAATCTTTTCTGAAGGATTGGTATAAGGGGGCACAATTGGCCGCCTGAACTCCGATGATTCTGGGAACTTTTTGAATGATGCCAGTGTTTAAAAGTTCGTTAAAGCCCAGGTAAGCTCCAAGAAGAAGTGTTCCATTTCCCACAGGCACGATTATGGAGTCCGGAGGTCTCCAGCCGAGCTGTTCACAGACTTCAAAGGCGAATGTTTTTGTTCCCTGAAAAAAGAAAGGATTCCAGCAGTGGCTGGCATAGTAATCTTTTTCAGCGGCTTTCCGGACAGCCCGGGCTGTATCCTCTCTGGAGCCCGGGATTCTACGTAATTTTGCTCCATACCATTGAATCTGAGCTAATTTCCCCGCAGCGGTGTCTTCTGGAACAAAAATCTCACATTTGATCTTGGCCTTGGCACAATAAGCGGCAATGGCGCAGCCGGCATTTCCAGATGAATCTTCCACCACCTTTTTGATTCTTAATTCTTTTACCTTACTGATCAGAATGGAAGCGCCCCGATCTTTATAGGACCCTGTAGGGAACAGATGATCTTGTTTGAGGAAAACCGATTTGCCTTGAAAACCTACCGGAATTAATGGGGTAAATCCCTCATCGAAAGAGACGATATTTTCCTGGTTTAGAACCGGGATGGCTTCCCGGTACCTCCACAGGTTTGGTTTTCTCTGTTTGATTTTATCAATCGGGAAAATCGGCTGGAGCTCGATATCCAGAAGTCCCCCGCAAGGGCACCTCCAAATCTTTTCCTCCAAGGGAAATTCCTTATGACACTCTATGCAAATCAACTTGCCCATGGGATAATTTAAAAACAGTGTAAGTGTCAGTGCGAGTGTGAGTGATAAAGCAAAATTTTTTGAGAAAAACTTTAGGCAACTTAGGCCTTTCCGGGCATTTATGGAACTTTAGGGCATTTTAGGCACTTCATCGGACTTTAGGCATTTTAGACACTTTAGGGCACTTCGAACTCTAAGCACTTTAGCACATTTTAGGCACTTCGTACTTTAGGCACTTTATAAATACCCGTACGCTTCCCAGCCTCCATCGATGTTGATCACCGATCCGGTCATGAAACTGGATTCATCGCTGGCCAAATAAACGGCCAAACCAAGGAGTTCTTCCACCTCTCCAATCCGCCCGAGAGGAGTGCGCTTTTCTATGGCTCCTACGGGGAGCATGCCCTTATCAATCACTCCTTGAACCAATTCCGTACGAACGTATCCAGGGGCAATGGCATTCACCCGAATATTCTTCTTAGCCCATTCAATGGCCAAAACCTTGGTAAGCATATTGGCAGCAGCTTTGCTCGCGCAGTAAGCTGCCCTTCCGGGGGCAGCTACAAGACCGTAGACCGAGGTGATGTTGATGATGCAGCCTCCACCCCGAGGAATCATGTGGCGGGCAGCGCATTGACAGCCGTAAAACACCCCAGACAGGTCTGTATCCAAGGCGCGCTGCCAGTCCTTGGGGGAAAGGTCTTCTGAGGGATGGGCCATGGAAATCCCGGCGTTGTTGACCATGATATCCAACCTGCTGAAATGCTCCACAGATTTGGCCACGACTGATTCAACGCTCTCATACCGGCAAACATCCACTTCCAGCGCCAGAGCTTTTCCCCCATCTTTCTGGATCTGCTCCGCAATGGAGGAGAGCAGATCCATAGACCTACTGGCCAGAACCACAGACGCTCCTTCTTTGGCGTAGCGGATAGCAATCCCTTTGCCAATCCCTTTACTGGCTCCAGTAATAATTGCAACCTTTCCCGCAAGTTTCATATTTTCTTCCCCTCTTTGCCTTTTCCAGATTTGCCCCTGTATTCTCTGTGAACTCTGTGGTTTCATATGTTTTCTTGCTTTAATTTTTACGTTCCCCGTATCGTTCTCGGAGTACGGATTTCAGGATTTTTCCCGTTCCCCCTTTGGGAAACTCCGAAAGAATCTTAACCTCCCGGGCTGCTTTAAAGTGGGCCAGGTTCTGCCGGGCATACTGGATAATCTCTTCCGGAGTAACTTTGTAGCCCTCGCGCAGGACCACCAGGGCTAAAGGAGTTTCCCCCCACTTTTCATCATACTTGCCGATCACGGCACACTCCAGAATTGCCGGGTGCCCGTAAAGGACCTGCTCGATCTCCAGGGAAGAGATGTTTTCTCCGCCGCTGATGATGATGTCCTTCTTCCGATCTTTCACGATCAGTTGTCCATCCGGCTCCATCGCGCAGAGGTCGCCGGTGTGATACCAGCCCCCTTCCAGGGTTTTGGCCGTCTCCTCAGGTTGGTCGTAATACCCTTTCATCACCATATCGCCCCGAACCAGAAGTTCTCCAATGCTTTTTCCATCCCAGGGAAGATCTTTTCCCTCTGCATCCACCAGGCGGAATTCCACGCCGGGCAAGGGTCTCCCCCAGGTGTCATGCCGTCGATGCCGATATTCTTCCGGATCCAAATCTTCCGAGAGTTCGGGCAGAACGATCAAGGGGCAAGTCTCGGTCATTCCAAACCCTGTATGGGAGATACATCCGAAGGCCTTTTCCACTCGAGTGGCCATCCCCTTTGGAGGTGGAGCACCTCCGATGAGGATTTCTTTTACGGTGGAAACGTCAAAGGAATTAAAGTTGGGAAGCGAAAGCATGGCATTCACCATGGTAGGAATGACGAAGGCGCGAGTGACTCTTTCCTTTTGCATCACCTCCAGGGTCTTAGCCGGATCGAACTTTTTGATCATCACATGTTTTCCACCCTTAGCCAGCAAGTAATGAGGAGTCCCCCATCCATTAACATGGAACAAGGGGATGAGATGGATCTGCACGTCTGTCTCCCGCACAGGCATCATGGCCATAGCGCAGAGGGCGTGGAGGTAAAGGTTCCGGTGGGTAAGCATCACTCCTTTGGGTTTGCCGGTTGTACCACTGGTGTAGAAAATCTCGGCCGTGTCATCCTCATCGAATGGATAGGAACCCAGTGAGTAGGCTGGCTGATCGGGAGCGCCCTCTATCATATCCTCATAACTTCCTGTTATCCATCCCGGCATTCCGCCGTCTTTCTCCAGGACGATGAAACGTTCTATCGCTGGAATTTTTTCACGAATACTCTGGATAACGGGAATAAAATCTTTGTCCAGGAATAACACGCGGGGAGTAGATTCGTTGATGATATATTCGAAATCTTTTGCGGCCAGTCGGATATTTAACGGCTCCAAGATTGCCCCATGAATGACGGGAGCGTAAAATAATTCCAGGAGGCGGTGGCAATTGTACCCCAGGTAAGCCACCCGGTCACCCTTTTGAATGCCGATCCTTGTTAAAGCATTGCTCATCTTACGCACGCGCCGGCAGAACTCTCCGTAAGTGAACCTGTCCCCCTCGCAGACGACCCCTTCTTTATTTTTAAAGATTTTTTCCACATATTCGAAAAAACGGACTGGCGTCAATGGAATGACCATCTCTTACTCCTTTTCTTGTCCTGCTCAGCTTTTGCGATAGTGTGGAGAATAATATAAGAATAGCGATACGAAATCAAGGGGGGCCAGGCTGGCGCTTGTTTTCCCCCCTCACCCTACCCTCTCCCCCGAGGGGAGAGGGCAAACATTTTGAAATTAAAAAGAAATTTCCTCCCCCTTGATGGGGGAGGGGAGGGTGGGGGTGAGATTCGGGATTTTTTCACAGCTCCCCTCATAGGGGGAGAGGATAAAGGTGAGGGGGTCATGAATGAGTTGGAGGAGGAATGAGAATGATCAGGGGTTTCGGTGAGCCCAGAGGTGTATGCGGGATGGTGGAATGCCCGGGTAGTAAGCCATTATGATTAATGGATTGATGAGGGTCAACTTCTCACTTTTTAATTTTTGGCTTTGTCGCTTTTACCACGGCATGGCCACCGAATTCCTTCCGCAGAGCAGCCAGTATTTTATCGGAAAAAGAATCTGTCTGGCGGGAGCGGAAACGTTGAAAGAGGGAAGCGGAGATGACGGGCGCAGGTACTGCCATATCAACGGCCTGCTGCACTGTCCAGCGGCCCTCTCCGGAATCTTCGACGTATCCTTTGATGGAAGAAAGATTCTTGTCTTTTTTAAGGGCCGCCTCAGCAAGCTCCAGGAGCCAGGAGCGGACCACACTGCCCTGATTCCATAAATGGGCAACTTTAGCCAGATCAAGATTTTTTCCGTAAGGCGAGGCCTGAAGGAGTTCAAAGCCTTCCCCGTACGCAGACATCATTCCATACTCAATTCCGTTATGAATCATCTTGGCAAAGTGCCCCGCCCCCGTTTCCCCGCAGTATAGATATCCGTCTTTCGGGGCCAGCGTCTCAAAAATGGGTTCAAGGTACCGGTAGATTTTTTGTTCTCCTCCGATCATCAAGCAGTATCCAATTTTAAGACCCCAGATTCCCCCACTCACGCCTACGTCTAAATAGTGAATCCCAAGGGGGCGGAGTTCCTGGGCATGGCGGATATCATCTTTGTAAAAGCTGTTTCCCCCTTCTACGATAATGTCTCCTTTGGACAGCAACCCGCCAAGCTGGCCAATAAATTGGTCTACGGGTCTGCCAGCAGGCAGCATGAGCCACACAATCCGGGGAGGCTTTAGAGTGTTGACCAGTTCTTCGAGGGAATAAGCTCCTCTGGCTCCGTATTTGGCAATCTCTATGGTCCGATCCCGAGTGCGATTATAGGCCACGACCTTACGTCCTCCTTTGAGCAATCGTCTGGCCATATTCATGCCCATCCGGCCGAGGCCGATCATCCCGATTTGCATATTTTCTCCTTCAATTCGATTCTATTTGGACGCAGATTCTAATCCTAGAATAGAAAAACCTTTGTCAATTTTAAACTAAATTTTAGGTTTTTTATCCGCGTCTATCTGCGAAAATCTGCGTCCTAAATAAATTAGTCAAATTTTTCTTGATAAAAAAGAATCCCTCTTTTGAGAAATTTCCTTCAGGAGTAAAAAGAAGGAATCGGAAAAAAGCCGTACTCCTTCTGTCTCCAATTGTTCGGTGACCTGATTGATGTCCACTCCCGCTGACCGGAGTTCGACAAACACCTTTTGGGCCTCTTCTAATCCATGGTCGATGGTGATTTGAAACCGCCCGTGATCTAAAAAGGCCTTTAGGGTATTCTCCGGCACCGTGTTGATGGAATCTGGCCCGATTAACTCTTCCACATATTTGATGTCGCTGTAGTTAGGGTTCTTGGTTCCCGTGCTCCCCCATAATATTCTCTGAACGCGAGCCCTCGTTAGGGAGTGGAAACGATTTCTCGAGAAGATGTCCCGGTATTTTTTGTAGGCGATCTTGGCATTGGCCACAGCCGCCTTTCCTAGCAGGCTTTTGATCTTCTGGTTTTCGGCCTCTGAGGTTGCTGTGGTGAGGCGGACTTCAAGAAGTTTATCGGTGAGCGTGTCCACCCGGCTCACAAAGAAACTGGCTACAGAGACGATTTCCTCGAGGGGCTCTCCCCGGCGAGCCCTATTCTCCAGGCCGCTGATGTAAGCTTCGGCAACTTCTTCATAACGTTTTATGGAAAAGAGAAGAGTGACATTCACATTCACCCCTGCGCTCGTGAGCTGTTCAATGGCTGGAATCCCTTGCCTTGTGCCGGGAACCTTGATGAGGATGTTTTTCCTACCAATGGTAGAAAAAAGGTGTCGGGCCTCGCCAATCGTTCTTTCCGTGTCGTAGGCCAGATCCGGGGATACTTCGATACTGACAAATCCATCCAGGCCGCCGCTCCTCCGGTAAACAGGCCATAACAGGTCAGCGGCCTTGGAGATATCTTCAATGGCCAGCCCAAGAAAAATTTCCTTTTCATCACGGATTCCTTTGGCAAGCAGGTTCTGGATGGAGGCGTCATAATCTTTGGACCCGGAAATTGCTTTCTGAAAGATGGTGGGGTTGGAGGTGATTCCAGTCACACCGTCTTCATCGATCAAACGCTTGAGTTCGCCGAGGTTGATCAGATTGCGGCTCAGATTGTCGAGCCAGATACTCTGTCCAATTTCCTGAAGTCTCCTAATTGGGTTTTCCTTCACGGTTCCCCTCCATGGGAATCACCCTCATTTTGGTCATCCCACCCGCACCTTCACCCTCTGGAGTATAGGAACTTATTCCACGGGGCAAGCCCTCCCCCGTAATGAGACTGTGTGGAAATGAAAAGAAAGAGCCGTCATTCCCGCCAAAGCGGGAATCCAGAAATGCACTGGATTCCCCCGTATCAAGTACGGGGCAGGCTTAGTCAAGCCCGGAATGACAAATTATTGAGCACTTATGTCGTTGTGTATAGAAGATAAATCCGTAAACTAAATTGAAAGTGAACCTTGATTTTCAGTTCCCAGTTTTCCGGCCTAAAAGGGCCTTTAACTTCTTAATTATATTTTCAG